>JAISXA010000189.1 GCA_031270685.1 Planctomycetota bacterium | reverse complement strand
ATTTCAGTCAATTCTTTGGTAGTCCGCGCCTTCGTGTGTGCCGACATATCTAATCTCCATCAGCTTGATCGCTCGATCCGTGACTCGCCACACCGCCACATAACGGGGTTTCCCTCGATTCAGGTGGCAATGATAGTATTCTTCGCTCTTCTTTCGGTGCAGCCGGCCAAAGTTCGGCCAGTTAGCCCGCTGTGGCCCATTATCCCGCAGGTCGAGGAACAGCGCTTCCAAAGCCTCAACGATGGCTAATGGCAGCTTGCTCTTTTGCTTTATCGCGCGGCCGACGATTCCAACGGTCCAGGTTTTCGGGCCTTCCGACATATCCATCCCCTCATCCATACATACCTATAATATACCTGTCATTGGGATGTAAGCAAGTTCTTTCTCGCTGCCAAGGTGTCTCCTGACTGTACGTGGCAGCAGAATCGGTGACCTCTTAAGGTTGTACCGTGGTACGTGGCACCATGTGCCGGCAGATGGGACCATCACGGATTTAAGTGGATTGTTACGGACTCTCTGGTAAAATGCAAGGTAAAGGAATGCCACGGAAATCGAACCCCGGTCCCATTGGGAATCGAATAGAGGACAGATCCGGACCTAAACGGATCAAAAATCGAACGTCCGAGTATTTTTTTTTCTTGTAAGTCACTTTTTTAAGAAAACTTGCATTTTGTTGGTATTTTCGTTGGCTTTGCGATTTTCAAAAATGCGTGCAACGCTTGAATTACAAGGATATTTCGCGATATGCGACGTCCAGTTCGATTCCCGCCGCCTCCACCATTTGTGGACTTTTGAAGGAAATCAATCGGACCGCCGATTGATTTCCTTCACAGTTTCAGGGCGTTCGTTTCAGAGCCGTTTTTTCCCAATGTCGCCCGCTTGGGTCGAGTTGACGAAAAAACAATCCGTTGAAACGAAAGCGGTTGAATCTTTAAGTGGACTTTTGGAGAAAATCGGGCCAACCACCGCCCGATTCCCTCCAAAGATGTTACTGCTTACGGACCAATGGGTTGATTTTTCGCCCTGTCGGGCGATAGCGCCGACCTTGCAATAATTCCCGACGCAAAATGTAAACCCAGGAAACTTTGGAGAGAAGCAAACGACGGTTTGTTTGATTCTCTCCAAAAGACCGCTTACAGCGACATCTCCGGGTATTGCAGCGCGTCGTAGCCCTGCTCTCCGGTGCGCACCTTCACCACGTCCTCGATATCGGAAATGAAAATCTTTCCATCCCCGATGTTCCCGGTGTAAAGCACCTTCTTGGCGGTCTCGACCACCGTTTCGACCGGCACCTTGCTCACGACGATTTCGAGCGCGACCTTCGGAAGCAGGTTCGACGCCATTTTCACGCCGCGATAATACTCGTGCGCGCCGCTTTGCACCCCGCAGCCCATGACCTTGGTCACGGTCATGCCGGTAATGCCGATCTCGTGCATGGCCACCTTCAGCTCCGCGAACTTCTCCGGTCTGGTGATTATCTCGACCTTGGTCATTTTGCGATCCGTCTTCGCTTTCGGATTGTACGCCCTGGGGGACGTCTTCGGAGAATCGTCATTCGCCTGGCCGCGGGGGCCGCCGACTTCCCGCTTGTACACGCTGATAAAGCGCCCCGAAGCGAATCCCGGATAGCTGCCGGCCGGAATGTCGTGTTCCGAGACGTCGAGTCCGGATATCTCCTCCGCCGGCGACACGCGCAACCCGACCGTCTTGTTGATCAGGGAATACACGATGAACATCGCGACGCCCACCCACGCGGCGACGGCGGCCACGCCTAGAATCTGCACGCCGAGCATCGCGGCGCCGCCGCCGTAAAACAGGCCGCCGTCGAGCGCGAAAAGACCGGTCAGCACGGTGCCGAGGGCGCCGCACACGCCGTGCACCCCGAACGCGCCCACCGGGTCGTCGATCCTGAGCTTCTTGTCGACGAACTCGATGCCGTACATGAGGACCACGGCGGAGACGCCGCCGATGATCGCCGCGCCCGCCGGGCTCACCGCGTCGCAGCCGGCGGTGATCGCCACCAGGCCGCCAAGCGCGCCGTTCAGGGTCATGGATACGTCCGGCCGGCCGTAGCGCAGCCAGGTGAGAATCATCATCACCGTCGCGCCGGCGGCGGCGGCCAGATTGGTGGTGACCATGATTGTCGACATGGTTACCAAGTTGTCGCCGGTCGCCGACACGGTCGAGCAGCCGTTGAAGCCGAACCACGCGAACCAGAGAATGAACACGCCCAGCGCGGCCATCGCCAGACTTTGTCCCGGAATGGCGCTCGAATTGCCCTTTTCGTCGTACTTGCCGATTCTCGGGCCGAGCATCCACGCGCCGACGAGGGCGGCGACGCCGCCGACCATGTGCACGGCGGTGGAGCCGGCGAAATCGTGGAAACCAAGCTTCGCAAGCCAGCCGCCGCCCCATATCCAATGCCCGGAAATGGGGTAGACGACCATGCTCATCAGCAGGGTATACAGGCAGTAGGCCTGGAATTTGGTGCGTTCCGCCGTCGCCCCGGAAATAATGGTGGCGGCGGTGCCGCAAAACACGGTTTGAAAAATAAGGTACGCGTTGCTGGGATAGGACCCGCCGTAATCGCCCCGGACGAACAGGTCCAGGCCGCCGATCAGCGGGCCGCTGCCGGCGAACATGAACCCGAAGCCGATGAACCAGAAAACCAGCGAACCGATGCAGAAATCCATGAGATTCTTCATGACCAGGTTGGCGGTGTTCTTGTTGCGGGTCAAGCCCACCTCCACCATGGCGAAACCGCCCTGCATGAAAAAGACCAGAATCGCTCCCAACAACACCCAGATGGTGTCAACCGAAGAAAATTCCATTGCGCTCTCCTTCTCCTGTGGACGCTTTTCGTCAAGCGGCTAACGGCCTGGCTTGACGACGTTGACCCCGGTAACCATGGCTCCGGAACCGGACACAAATTCGCCCCATTGCCTGCGCTGTCGCGGATCGTTCATTCCTTGCTCCTTTTTATACGAACCTGAAATCGCGCCTTTCCCGGCGCGCATGGACACACGGCTTAATCGAGTTCCCGCTCCCGCCTCGGCGTGTCCGCGTCCGCCTTGGTCATGCGGCCGAGGGCACGGCGGTATTCCATGGGAAACACCTTGACGAATTTCGCCTTCGACACCTCCCAGCCGTCAAGAAGCTGCGTCGCGAGCCGACTGCCCGTCATTGCGGCGTGCTCCCGGATCATCGCTTCCAGTTCGGACTCGTCCTCGGCGTCGAGGACGTCGAGATCGATCATTTCAAGATTGCAGCGGGTATCGAAAAGACCGTCCCCGTCGTACACGTAGGCGAGGCCGCCCGACATGCCGGCCGCGAAATTCACCCCGGTCTGGCCGAGAATCGCGACCCGTCCGCCGGTCATGTATTCGCAGCCGTGATCGCCGACGCCCTCCACAACCGTCCGGGCCCCGCTGTTGCGGACCGCGAAGCGTTCGCCGGCCCGGCCGTTGACGTACAACTCGCCGCCGGTCGCGCCGTACAGGGCGACGTTGCCGATCATGATGCTTTCGGACGGGTCGAAGCCGGCCCCGGCGGGCGGCTTGACGATCAGCTTGCCGCCGGACAGCCCCTTGCCGACGTAATCATTCGCTTCGCCCGAAAGGGCCAGCGTAAGCCCCGGCGCGGCGAACGCGCCGAACGACTGCCCCGCCGAGCCGTCGAGCTCGACGACCACCGCATCCGCGGGAAGGCCCGCCCCGCCATGGCGGCGCACTATTTCCGAGGATATCCGCGCGCCGACGGTGCGGTCGGTGTTGACGACCTCGGTCCGCGCGCGGACCCGGACGCCGGGGTCGGCCAGCGCCGCCTCGATCTCGGGCAGGATCCGCTCGTCCAATTCCGCCGCCGGTTCCTGCCGGGCGCCCGTCACCAGTGCAAGCGGTCGGCTTTCCACCATCAGCAGGATGTCGCGCCAATCCAGATTCCGCGCCTTGCCCTCGCGCAGCGCCGGGTCGACCTCGAGCCGGTCCGAACGTCCGACCATCTCGCGGACGGTGCGGAATCCGAGCCCGGCCATGATTTCCCGCAACTCCCCGGCGACGAGGCGGAAAAAATTGATCACATGCTCCGGCTTGCCCCGGAAACGCTTTCGCAGCTCGGGATCCTGCGTCGCCACTCCGACCGGACAGCCGTTGGTATGGCATTTGCGCATCATGATGCAGCCGACGGCGACGAGGGGCGCGGTCGCAAACCCGAATTCATCGGCGCCCAGAAGCGCCGCGATCGCGACGTCCCTGCCGGTTTTCATCTGGCCGTCGGCCTGCAGTCTGACCCGGTCGCGGAGATTGTTCAGCGCCAACGTCTGCTGCGTTTCGGCGAGACCCAGCTCCCACGGCGCGCCGGCGCGATAGATCGACGACAGCGGCGACGCGCCGGTGCCGCCGTCATGGCCCGCGATCAGGATCATGTCGGCGTTCGCCTTGGCGACGCCGGCGGCGATGGTGCCGACGCCCGTTTCCGACACCAGCTTCACCGAAATCCGCGCCCGGTCGTTGGCGCGGCGCAGATCGTGGATCAATTGCGCGATGTCCTCGATGGAGTAGATGTCGTGATGCGGCGGCGGCGAGATCAGGGTGACGCCGGGGGTGGAGTGCCTGACCTTGGCGATGACGTCGTTCACCTTGTGTCCCGGCAGCTGCCCGCCTTCGCCCGGCTTCGCCCCCTGGGCGATCTTGATCTGTATCTCGCGCGCGTTCACCAGGTATTCGAGGGTGACGCCGAAGCGCCCGCTCGCGACCTGCTTGGTCCCCGAAATGACGCTGTCGCCGTTCGCCAGCGGTTGGTAACGCGCGGGATCCTCCCCCCCTTCGCCGCTGTTCGAGTTCGAACCTATCCTGTTCATGGCGACGGCCAGCGTCTCGTGCGCCTCCCGGGAAAGCGACCCGAAGGACATAGCCCCGGTAACGAACCGTTTCATTATTTCCCCGGCCGGTTCGACTTCCGCGAGGGGAACGCCCCTGCCGCCCTTGAAGCGCAGCATGCCGCGGAGCGTCGAGAGTTTGCCCGCCTGGTTGTTGATCAGTTCCGCGTATTTCCGATACGTTCCGGCATCGTTCTCCCGGACCGCCTTTTGCAGCAGGGTGATGGTTTCCGGCGTCCACAGGTGGCGTTCGCCGTTCTTCCGGTAACGATACATGCCCCCGACCGGCAGGGGCATGGGCAGATTCGTCGACCAGTCGGGATCGGTCCGCCTGCCCTGACCCACGTCGCGTCCGGCGGCGCTTGAAAAAGGCGCGGCGAGGCGCAGCCGCGTGACCGCCTCGCCCTCGATCTCGGCGAGGCCGATGCCGCCCATCCGCGAGGAAATGCCTTGGAAATACCGACCCATGACCTCCCCGCCTATGCCCACGGCCTCGAACACCTGGGCGCCGCGATATCCGCGCAGCGTCGAGATGCCCATTTTGGACATGATCTTGAGCAATCCCTTGCGCAGGGCGTGGACATAATTCTCCACCGCGGCCGCGGCCGGTATGTCGGCCGACAAGTCTCTGCGCTGGGCGAGGTCGGCGATGGTGTCGAAGGCGAGCCAGGGGCTCACCGCCGACGCGCCGACGCCGAGCAGCAGCGCCAGGTGCGTCACCTCCCGCGCATCGCCGGACTCGACGATGAGGCCGACGCCGATTCGCAGGCCGGTGTCGACCAGACGGCGGTTGACCGCCGCCGCCGCGAGAAGCGACGGCACGGGCGGGCGGGCGGTTCCGGCTTCCCGGTCGGAGACGATTATCAGCCGCGCGCCGGCGCGGGCGGCGTTTTCCGCGGCGTCCTCGAGCCGGTCGAGGGCGCGGCGGAGATTTTCGCCGGCCGCTCCGGCCGGTTCCGGAAGGTCGAAGACCGCGTCCAGGGTCATGACCGGGAAAGCGTCCGACCGCAGGTCGCGCAAACGGCGCATGTCGTCGCAGGAAAGCACCGGATGCAGCAATTTGAGAAGGCGCGCCTGCCCCGGCTCCTCGGCGAGGATGTTCGGATCGTTGCCGATGAAGGTCATCAGCGACATCACCAGTTCCTCGCGGATCGGGTCGATGGCGGGATTGGTGATCTGCGCGAATTGCTGGCGGAAATAATGGTACAGCAGCTGCGGCCGATCGGAAAACACCGGAAGCGGCGTATCCGCCCCCATGGAGCCCGAAGGCTCCAGCCCTTTGACCGCCATGTGCTCGAGGACGATTTCCGTGTCGTCCCGGGTATAGCCGAACAGGCGCTGGCGGAAGGGGAGTTCCAGTATCTCCGGCGACATCTCGTCGAGAGCCCCGAAAAAGCCGTGGATATCGATGCGGTTTTCCTCGACCCAGCGGCGGTAGGGGCGGCGGCGCGCGAGCCGGGACTTGATTTCCCCGTCCTTGAGCACCCGCCCGACGCGCGGGTCCGCCAGCAACATTTGCCCGGGTCGCAACGCCCCCTTTTCGACCACCCCGGCGGGATCGAGCTTGAGCACCCCCGCCTCCGAGGCGAACACCAGGAGGCCGTCCCGCGTCAGGCTGTACCGCGCCGGACGCAGACCGTTGCGATCCAGGCACGCGCCGACGGAAACGCCGTCCGTGAAGACGACCGCCGCCGGGCCGTCCCACGGCTCCATCAAACCGGAGTGGTATTCGAAGAAGCCGCGCATATCCGGGCCCATCGGATACTTGCTGCCCCATGCCTGGGGAATGAGCATGGTCATGGCGTGCTGGATCTCGCGCCCCCCGTTTTTCAGCAGCTCGAGCGCGTTGTCGAGGCTGGCCGAATCGCTCGCGTCTTCCTCGAGAACGGGCAGTATCTTTTCGATCGCGTCGCCGAACAGGGGCGAGGCAAGGTCGGGTTCGCGGGCGCGAAGCCAATTGCGGTTGCCCTTGATGGTGTTGATCTCGCCGTTGTGCGCGAGGCAGCGGAACGGTTGCGCCAGCTTCCACGAGGGGAAGGTGTTGGTGCTGTACCGCTGGTGCACCACCGCGAACGGGGAGACGAATTCCGGTTCGAGCAGATCGGGATAAAACACCGACACCTGGGCGGCGGTCATCATGCCCTTGTACACCACGGTGCGGAAGGACAGGCTGGCGATATAGAAATCCCCGCCCTCCGCCGCCCCGGCGGCGCGTCTTTCAATGACCTTTCTCAACACGTAGGCGACGCGTTCGAGCGCGTCCGCGTCCGCCGTCGGATCCGGGGGGGCGATGAAAAACTGGCGTACGATGGGCATGCTGGCCAGCGCCACCTTGCCCAGGGCGTCCGGCCGCACCGGCACGTCGCGCCAGCCAAGCCACGCCCAACCCTCGGCCGACGCGGCGCGCTCCGCCTCGTCGCGCACGGCGGCCAGGTCCAGTCCCCCGGCGGGGAGGAACGCCATGCCGACCGCGTAGCGCCCGGCGGGAGGAAGATCGAAACCGGTCTTCCGGCGGAACAGGGCGTCGGGGATCGCGGCGAGAATGCCGGCTCCGTCGCCGGAATCCGCATCCGCGCCGGATGCGCCGCGATGGGCGAGATTGCACAGCGCGGTCAACGCCGACTCCACCACGCCATGGCTCGCGCTCCCGTCGACCCGGGCGACAAAACCAACGCCGCACGCATCGTGTTCGTTCACCGGATCGTATAGACCTGTTTTTTTCACCTGTCGACCCCCGGGACGCAAGCGCAGCGCCGACTGCGCATCGTATATCCCCTTCCCTGCGCGGCCATCCCGCCGGGGAGGGGCAAACCGCGGTTTTCCGCGTTCTCAATTCATGCGGCGCGGCCGGGCGACGTTGAAGAACATTTCGCCGTAATTCGGGAACGGCCAGATGGCGTCGGCCGCCAACCCCTCGAGCTCGTCGACCACGGCGCGCAACCTGGAGAGGGGAGCGGGAACGGCTGTCGCGTCGTCGCCGTCGAGGATTTTTTCCAGCTCATCCAGCGCCTGGTGGAGCGCGTCGACCAGGCCCGCGGTCTTGTTGAAGGACTCGAGCCTCAATGCCGCGTCGCGCCCGAGCGATTTCACGGACTCGACCGACTTGACCAGAACATCTTCCCACTCCAAGGCGGCGGGGAGAACGTAAGTCCTGGCGAGGTTGAGCGCGCACCTCCCCTCCATCGCCACCGTTTGGTCCCAGGCATGGCGGTAGACTTCGTAGCGCGACCTGGTTTCGCGTTCCGACAACACGTTGAACCGCTCGTACAACGCGATGGATTCGGGTTCGATCATCACCCGAAGCGCCTCGGGCGTCGTCCTGATGTTCGGCAGGCCCCGCCGCTCCGCCTCCTCCTCCCACTCCCTGGAATAGCCGTCGCCGCCGAAGATGACGCGCTTGTGGGCGCTGATCTCCTTTTGGAGAACGGCCGCCAGCGCGGCATGGAATTCGCGGGTGTGTCCGCTCGCGTCCTTGGCCGGCATCGGCTTCGGCAGCTTGGATTCGAGGGCGTCGCACATCTTGGAAATGGCGTCGGCCATGCAGATGTTGAGCACGGTGTTCGGCAGCGCGCAACTTTGGCTGGAACCCACCGACCTGAACTCGAATTTGTTGCCGGTGAAGGCGAACGGCGAGGTCCGGTTGCGGTCGCTCACGTCTTTCGGAATGCGCGGAAGCGAGGTGACGCCGATCTCGATAATGGCGTCCCCCTTGCCCACGCGCAGACTGCCGCCGACGTGTATCTTTTCCAGGATGTTCTCGAGCATTTCCCCCAGATACACCGACATGATCGCCGGCGGAGCCTCGTTCGCGCCGAGACGGTGGTCGTTGCCGGCGGTGGCCACGGACGAACGGATCAGGGGGGCGTGGGTGTCGATCGCCTTGATTACCGCGACCAGCATGAACAGGAATTTGGCGTTGTCATGCGGCGTTTTCCCGGGCGAGAACCAGTTCTTGCCGTCCGGCCCGCAGAGGGACCAGTTGTTGTGCTTGCCGCTGCCGTTGACGCCGGCGAAAGGCTTTTCGTGCAACAGGCACGCGAAGTGGTGTTCCTGGGCGGTGTCCTGAAGCGTGTGCATGATAAGCAGATTGTGGTCCACCGCGAGATTCTGCTCCTCGAAGACCGGCGCCAGTTCGAACTGCGCGGGGCTGACCTCGTTGTGGCGGGTCTTGACCGGCACGCCGAGCCGCCACAGCTTCCTGTCGGCGGCCGACATGAACGAAAGGATGCGCGGCTTGATTCTGCCGAAGTAATGGTCCTCCAGCTGCTGGTGGCGCGCCGGACGGCGGCCGAAAAGCGTGCGCCCGCACATCACCAGATCCGGGCGCTCCTCGAGGAATCCGAGGTCGATGAGGAAATACTCCTGCTCCGAACCCACCGTTGCGAACGGCCGGCGATCGCCATCGATTTCGAACAGCCTGGCGACCCGCATAAGCTGGTTCGCGAGCGCGGCCTGCGAACGGAGAAGCGGGGTTTTTTCGTCCAGCGCCTCCCCATGGTATCCGCAGAAGACGCAGGGGATGCACAACACCGCGCGGTCGGTGTTGGCGTTGACGACGAACGCGTCGCTGGTCGGGTCCCAGGCGGTGTAGCCTCTCGCCTCGAAAGTGGCGCGCAAGCCGCCGGACGGGAAGGACGAGGCGTCCGGTTCGCCCTGGATCAACTCCTTGCCGGTGAATTGGGCGATAACGCCGCCCTGCTGATCGGGGGCGAAGAACGAATCGTGTTTCTCGGCGGTGGAACCGGTCAGCGGCTGGAACCAGTGGGTGAAGTGCGTCGCGCCTTTCTCCATCGCCCATGTCTTCATGCCGTCGGCGATTTCGTCGGCGAGGGATTGGTCAAGCGGTTCGCCTTTCCTGATCGCCTCGGTGAAGGAGGAAAAGACGCGGGGAGAAAGGTATTTCCTCATCGCGGAACAATTGAAGACGTCGGTGGCGAATGTTACGGCGGCGTTTTCGGCCGCCCAATCCCGGGTGGTGGTCATATCCTTCTCCAAAAATGTCCGGCTCATAAAAATATAGGAGCGGCACTCCGCTCCCTCGAATTCGGCGACAATCAATGCAATCATCGCGCCATATTTCCGTGGCGTTCGCTTTTTTCCCCAATCTCTTTATGTTAAAATAAGTTATAAAATCGTAAAAACTACGGACAAAACGCCGCATCCCCTTATGAAGTCGAAGGTTTCAACAATTTTGTTGCGTTGTCGACAATTTTGTCGGATGGTTGGGGGTTGACGTTTGAAGAAAAACAATCGAACCTCCGATTGCTTTTTCATCATCATAAGGCGTTTTATGTCCAGACCGCGGCATGTCCCGGGATCGGTCGTCGTTTACAAGGTCAAGCCCCGCCAGGGAAAACAGCCACTTGCCCGCTATCTCGCGGCGCGGCTGGGCGTCGTCGAAACCTGGGCGGCGGATTTGCTGGCCGCCGGCGTGGTGACGCTGGACGGCGAGGCGGCGGAAGTCGATACGCCGATCAATCTTTCGGCGGGGCGGCACACGATCGGGATATCCTTTCCCGAGGTGTGGCCGCGACACATGGCGCCGACCCCGATGCGGCTATCCGTCCTGTACGAAGACGAAGACATGAGCGCGGTGGACAAGCCGCCCGGAATCGTCGTACATCCGGCCCGGGGCCATCTTGACAACCAAACGCTTCAAAACGGCGTCCGCTACCGATACCGGCATCTCCTTGGAGAGGAATCGGCTACCATCGGTCCGACGCACCGGCTCGACAAGGATACTTCCGGGGTATGCCTGTTCGCGCTCAACCACTCCGCGTATGTGAACCTGACGCAACAATTCGCCAGCGGAAACGTCGAAAAGGAGTATGTCGCCGTGGTGGACGGCAGTCCCGGCTGGGGCAGCCTGCTTTGCGAGCGCCCGATCCCGCCGGATCTCCGGCGCAAGGGTCTGGGCAAAACCGCTTCCGCCGGCGAGACCGGCAAACGGGCGGCGACCCGCTTCGAGGTAGCGGCCAGGGGGAACGGAACGGCGCTCATCGTCGCAAGGCCGCTTACCGGCCGACCGCATCAAATACGCATTCATCTCTCTTCCCTCGGCTTGCCCATCTGCGGAGACCGGGGCTACAATGCGGCGCCGGACAGGCACGGGAGCCTCCGCCAGGCGCTTCACGCGTCACGCCTTCGGATACGGCACCCAGTCACCGGAGAAAACGTCGCCATGCGCTCGGCGATTCCCGACGACATGCGACAACTCGTCCTTCAATTGGACATGGCCGGAGAAGCGGAGGGGGCCGGTTTGTTTTGAAGGTTTGTTTCTTTTGTTGCATTTTTCGGCCGCTTGTAATTAATATGCCTGATACTATAAATTGTTGCCTGCGAGTTTCGAGTTGCGGACAGGGAGCTGTCCTGCTTCGGGTTTTTGTCTTGCCAAAACTCGAGAGGATCCGCCATGGGCATTCTGACTCTTCACGGCGATGCGGCGAAAAAGGAATTCGTGATTTCGAATTCGCGTCCGGTTTTCATCGGTCGCGTCGCCGATAGCGAGATTTGCCTGCCCTCCCCGGCGGTAAGTCGCCAGCACGCGGTGCTTATTGAACGGAACGGCGTGTGCGGCATCAAGGATCTCGGATCCGTTAATGGAACCTACGTCAATGGAACGCGCATCCAGAATTCGATCCGCCTCGTCAATGG
>JAISXA010000256.1 GCA_031270685.1 Planctomycetota bacterium | reverse complement strand
CTGCCGCCCGACGCGGCACGATTGAATCAGGCAACGCGGCAGCATTGGCGGGTGGAGAACAGTCTGCACTGGTGCATGGACGTGGTCTTCGGCGACGACCAGATGCGTCTTCGAACCGGGCATGCAGCGCATAACTTCGCGGTAACGCGACACTTCGCCCTGAATCGCATCCGTCTTGACCCCGTCAAACGAAAAGGAGGACTCAAGGTTCGCCGCCTCATCGCCGCCACGTCAGACTCATACCGCGCTCAACTCCTCGGTCTTGTATAAGATTCATGCGATTGCCCTGACGTTCGAGCCAAGCGTGGAACACGGATTCAAAGGTATGCTCGCCAGCCAGGAGGACGGCCTGCCGTTTCTGTTTGCGGTGCGTGTGCGGGTTGGTGCCCTTGGCGAGCAGGGCGCGCGCTTCGTCGCGAGCTTGCCGCGCTTCCCGCAGAGGCACTTCGGGATAGGTACCAAGGGACATGCGCTTTTGTTTGCCGTTCCAGTAGTAGCGGAAATGCCTGGATTTTCCACCTTGCGGGGAAACCGCGAGGGAGAGTCCATCCATGTCGCCGAGGGTGTAAGCAACGCCGGTGGCCTTCGCTTGCCGGACGGCGGTGTCGGTGAGTGCCATGCTAAACTCCTTGAAGTTTGAGTCATGGCCTGGATGATTGTGCCGTTCGTCCCGTTCCGCCAGCATAAAACCGGAATCCGAAACACCCCGATTTATGGACTGGCACGACGATCCGCGCAAGGATCAGGCATGGTACGACCACCAGCGCGAAATCCTTGACCCGGTGATCGTCGCCCAGGAAATCGACCGCGACTACGATGCCTCCGTAGCCAATTCGTTCATCCCCGGCAGTACAGTGACCGCGGCGATGGATCGCAAGATCACCGAAACCGTCCTCGTCGGGCCATTGCTGGTGGGTATCGACGTGGCCCGCTATGGGAACGACAAGTCCGTCATCACGTTTCGGCGCGGCCGGGCGCTGATCAAACAGATCGTCCTCTCCCAGCAGAGCATCACCGATCTCGCCGGGCGCGCCAGGGCCGAAATCGATCCCTATCTCCGGCATGTGTCGCTGGGGCAGATCGCCGTCGACGCCATCGGATTGGGCGCCGGCGTTGCCGATATGCTCCGCCAGTGGTTCACCTGTGTGCTGGACGTCAATAGCTCGCTCAAACTGTCCAACGGGCGAGACTACAATCTCCGCGCCTTCATGTGGCGCGAGATGCGCGAGTGGCTGATGACCGCGCATCTCACCCGCGACCACGAACTACGTACCCAACTGACCGCGTTGCGCTATCACTACCGCAACGGTCTACTGATGATCGAGTCAAAGGACGAGGCCAAGGCGCGCGGCGTGTATTCGCCGGATCAGGCGGACAGTCTGGCGCTGACCTTCGCCGCACCGCCGGCGCCGGAAACGATAATCGATATTCCGATCAATCAGGCCGACATGTATGCGGGTTACTGAGGGGCAGGAATGAGCGGGACGGCGTTATAAGTCGTCCGTGACTCATCACAGGAATCGGATCATGGCTACTACCGCTCCCTCTCTGAACGTCGGCGGCGCAACGTATAACCCGGCATACTACAACGCGGAAACCATCGCCCCGACGAAATGGGACATCGACGACAAACAGACCGTCGCCGGACAGATCAAGGGAATCCTCGCCAGCAACTCGCCGCTCCTCCAGCAGGCAGAGACCGCCGCCAAACAGGCCGCCAACGCGCGGGGACTGGCCAATTCCAGCATGGCCGTCACCGCCGGACAGTCGGCCCTGTACAACGCCGCGCTGCCCATCGCCCAGGCGGATGCGCAAACCCACGCAAGCAACGCCCAGTATAACGCGGACGCGGCCAACACGGCCACCAAATACAACGCGGACGCCACCAATACCGCCAATCAGTACAACGCCAACGCGACCAACCAGATGGTGATACAGCAGATGCAGGAGACCAATAAGCTCCAGCTCGCCGACATCGAGGCGTCCTACAAGACCGTCATGCAGCTCAACGCCTCCGCGGGCGAGCTGTATCAACAGTCGGTGAAAAACATTACCGACATCATCGGCAACAAAGACCTGGACAGCGATGCGAAAGACGCTGCCATCAATCAGCAGCTCAATTATCTGAAGCAGGGAATGAACATGTTCGGCTCGATCAATAACATCAACATCTCCTCGATGCTTAATTTCTGATTTTCCAATGATGATGATCGACGAAATCAAACGCTGTTTGTCCCAGGAGGTCGGGATGTCCGAGGCGATGACGGAGGCGTTCCTCGATCGCGTGGAAATCGTTCCGTTCGAGCATCAGGGGCATGTCACCGGGTATCTGCTGCTGTCCGGCAATGAGGTGCACATTCTGCCAAAAAAAGAATTCCGGGGGCGCGCCTGTAGCCGGAAAGGCATTCGCCCGGTGGTCGATCGGTTGCTCGCTCAGCGCGGCTATCTGACGACCCGCATTCCGCTGGACACGCCGGCCAAGAATCGCACCGGCGAGCGTCTCGGATTCACCTGGACGTGGCGCGATGATCGTTTCGACTACTACATCCTGGCCCGTAACCCATTTTTGAAGGGGAATTGATATGCCTGTCGGCGCTTTTGCTGCAATGGTTTTTTCGGGGATGTCCCTGGCCGCGGGATTCTCCGTCGGCATGGGGCTGATGTTCGCCGGCTCCGCCATGTCCCTCGTCGGCCAGGTCACCGGGAACGAGAAACTCGCCAAGATCGGTTCGATTGCCGGCTTGGCCGGCGGGATAACTTCGCTCGTCCAGAATTTTAGCGCGGTAACCGAAGCCGCGAGCAGCACCGCCTCGACCGCTGCGGAAGGGGCGTCGGCTTCGGCCGCCACCGCCGGTAATACCGTGCAGGATGCGCTGGCGTCGGGGAGCGGCGTACCGCTCTCCGATTTGGGTAAATCACTCTACGGGAGCGGCGGGATTCTGGCAGAGGCGAATCCCGCGCTCAACGCCGCCGCCGGTTCCTCTTTGGCGGGCAGTACCAATGGCACCGCATTGGGCTTTGACCTCGGCTCCGGTCTGGGCGCTGGCGCCGGTTCTTCTTTGGCGGGCGGCGGCTCCGGCGCGGCGCTGGGATATAACCTCGGCTCCGGCCTGGGTACCGGCGCCTCTTTGGGGAGCGCCCAGGCGGGCGCCAGTCTCTCCGGGCTGAACATCTCTACTCCCGATCCGTCGATCAGCGAAAAGATCCGAACCTGGGTCGGCGAAAACAAAGAAATGCTCGAAATCGGTTCCAAAGTCCTTTCTGGAATCGGCGACGGCATCGCCAGCGAGCGGCAAGCCAAGGCCGTTGAAGAAGCCGCCAAAATCAAGGGAGAGATGGAACTCGCTCTTCAGCAAAACAATTTCGACCGCGCCGACGAATTGATGGCGCGTTATTCGCAATCCATCAAAGACCTCCAGGCGCCGCAGGAGCTTTTCAAGGGGGACGCCGACATCTACAGCGGTACGCAGAACGGCGAGAACGTCAAGCGCGGCATCATCAATCGCGTCTGGCAACCCAACTTTTCTCAGAAACAAGGGGTTTGACATCATGGCGAACGAAACACAAGGGCAGCAGGGCGGCGTCCAGGGGCCGGGCGGCGAGCCGTCGCCGTCGCCTCAAGCGGCCGGCAACAGCGGCGAGTCGTTGGCCCAGCAGATCAAGGCCCGGATCAACGTCCCGGACGATCTCAGGGAACCCTACGAGCGTATCGTCCTCGCCGGACAGAAGGTGCTCTATTCCGAAGAGACCAATCAATTGGTGATGGAGGCGATCCAGGGGGACGCGCCGATCGAGCAGAAGCTCGCCAAGGGCATCCGCGACCTGATGCTCATCCTGTGGAAGGAGTCCAACCAGTCCATGCCGCCGCAGTTGATTGTTCCGGCAGCGGTGGAACTCCTCACGGAGGCGGCGGATTTCATCAACGAGACCGGCGTCGATACGGTGGACGAACGGCAGCTCGGCGAAGCCATGCGATTGATGGTCGGCATGGTGCTGGAAGCCTTCGGCGCGACACCCGACCGTCTTCGGCAGGCGCAGCAGGAGCAGGCCGCTGGCGGCGGCGGAGAGGCGCCCTCCCCTTCCGGCTCGGCGGCGCCGACTCCTCCATCCGGCTCGGCACCGGCCCCGTCTGGCCAGGGCGCCCCGCCCGGTGCGTCAAGCGGAATCATCGGTCGCATGATGCGTCAGCAGGGGCGTTAACGGAGACAGGCTATGAAATGGGGTGGAATCATCGCCGGCGCAATGAAGGGCCTCGGAGACGCCGGGTCTGAATTGGCCGGGAAACACATCGAGAAAGAGCATCAGCTCGATCTCGAACGCGAACGCGCGAAAATCCTTGAGGCGCGCGAGATGAGCGTTGCGCGTTTCCGGCAGCA
>JAISXA010000163.1 GCA_031270685.1 Planctomycetota bacterium | reverse complement strand
GGGGGGGATGCGTTTGGGCGGGCGGGCGTATGACGCCGGGGCCGCCTTGGCCTCGTCCGGCCTGTCGGCGCCGGACATCGAGTTTTTGACCGCCGTCTCCGCCTCCGGATGCCGGTATGCGCCCCGTGCCCGCGACATCCTGAAGCGGCTCCTGGCCGAAGGCGGCGTTGTCGCCAACGGCGGCCGCCGCTTCGCGGCGGCGACCGCCCTGACCTTGGCCGTGGGGTTGGCGGCGGGAAACAACGCCTGGGCTTTCGATGAAGAGGTCAACAACTCCACGGTAACCGGCCAAACAGTATCGGCGGGCGGAGGAAACCAAAGCAACGGTTCTGTACAGACAGTCATCTCCGGCGGTACGGCGGTAAACGGCATCATCATCTCGGGCGGATCGCAAATTCTCTCCGACGGCGGCACGGCTTTAAGCACGACCATCAGCAGCGGAGGCAGGCAATACGTTTACAGCGGCGGCGTGGCTTCAAATACAGACATCAGCAGCGGAGGCAGGCAAGACGTTTACAGCGGCGGCACGGCTTCCGACACAACCATCAGCGACGGGGGTAGGCAATACGTCAGCTCCGGCGTGGCCACAAGCACCACCATCAGCGGGGGCACGCAATCCGTCACTGGCGGCGTGGCTCCCAGCACAACCATCAGAGGGGGCTTTCAAGCTGTCTATAGCGGCGGCACGGCTACAAGCACAACCATCACCGTGGGCCTCCAACAAGTCGACAGCGGCGGCACGGCTTCAAATACAGACATCGGCAGCGGGGGCTCGCAAGTCGTCACCAGACGCGGCACTGCTATCAACACAACCATCAGCGACGGGGGCAAGCAAGACGTCACAGGCTTATTCGGCACGGCTACCAGCACCACCATCAACAGCGGGGGCGTGCAATACGTCTACAGCGATGGCGTGGCTTCCAGTACAACCATCAACAGCGGGGGCGTGCAAGACGTCCATTCCAACGGCACGGCCACCACCACAACCATCAGCAGCGGGGGCGTGCAAAACGTCCATTCCGGCGGCGCGGCCCAGGGCGGGACAATTTACGCGAACGGCTCGCAGTCGGTGAGCGGCTCGGTCCACGGCTTCATCATTCAGGGCGGTACGCAGGAGGTCACCGGTGTCGTCTTCTCCACCATCCTGTCCGGCGGCGCGCAAGTCATGCTCTCCGGCGGCTCGGCCTGGGACACGGTCGTCTCCTCCGGCGGCATCGTCGGCTCCGGCGGCTGGAATTACGGTTCGACCGTCATCCAACAGAACGGATCGGCATCGGACGCCATCTTCGAGTTTGGATCGCTGACCCTGTCCGGCGGCTCCCTCCTCGGGACAAACACCATCCGGAACGCAACGCTAAGCGGCGACAGCGCCACGCTCACGGGCGGCAATTCCTTGGTCTTCGCCCCGGCTTCCGGTTCTTCTGTCGTCGTCGCCGGCGGCTTTTCCATCATCGGGAACGGCTCCCTGTCGCACCAGGGTCCCGGCACGCTGGCCTTTAACGGTTCCGCCGTGACGGCGAGCCTCGCCGTCTCCGGGGCCGCGCTGACCGGGAGCGGCACGGTGGGGAGCCTGGACTTCGCCGGCGGCGCTTCTTTCGCGCCCGTCCTCGATATCGCGTCCCCATCCGGCGGCGTCTTCACCGTTTCCGGCGCCGTCACCGGCCTGGCCGGCGCCACCCTGGCCCCGGCCTGGCGCGCAGCCCCCTTGTCGGCGGGACAGTCGGTCAGCTTCCTCATTCTCGACGCCGCTTCCCTCGACAACTCCGCCGGCTTCGGCACGCCGGACGATCTGGTCATGGCCACCTACAGTCAGAGCGCCAGTGCGGGTGGGCTCGGTTCCCGACTGTATCTCAATGCGGTCGGTAGGGCGACGTCGCTGCAAACGAACTACGGTTACGCCATGACCCCGAACGCCTTCAACGCCGCCGGCGTCCTGGACAACGCCGACGCCCTCGGCCTTCTCCCCGATCTCATGGACGCCATCAGACTCCTGCCGGCCGACGCCGCCGGCGTCGCCGGGGCGGTGAACCAGCTGCACCCCGAGGCCGCGGCAACGGCGCAGTTGACCGGCGTCCAAGCCGTGCGCCTCTTCGACCTCAACATCCCCACCATCCGGGGACTCGACGTCCAACTTGGCGGTGCGGCGGCCGCCGCTTCGGCGGACGCCCTCGGGAGCATCACCTTTTCGCGCCCGAACGCCTTCACCCTCTTCGCCATGCCCTTCGGCTCCTGGGCCGAACGGAAGTCCGGCGACCGGTACAGCGGCTACAGCCTGGACCTCGGCGGCTTCGCCCTCGGCGGCCTCCGGACGCTCGGCAATTTCCAATACGGCTTCGCCGCCGGCTATTCCAGGCAGCGGCTGGAGATGAAGGAGTTCTCCGCCCGGAACGACGCCGACCTCCTCCACCTCGTCCTGTTCGCGGGCTGGAAGCCCGGCAACCTCTTCGTGGACGCGTCGATCGGCTATTCCCGCGCCTGGAACGATTCGGAGCGGAAGATCGCTTTCCCCGGCTACACGGCAAAGAACGCCGGGAAGTTCGGCCAGGACTTCTGGTCCGGCAGGTTGGCTCTGGGGTACATTTTCGAGCTTCCGGCCGGCGTGAACCTCATCCCCGGCATCGGGCTCGACCATGTCCACGCCCGGGCGAGGGGGTACCGCGAAAGCGGCTCGCCGGCGGCGGCGGCGGTGGCGGCGAACTCGTACCAATCACTGGAACTGCCTGTATCCCTGAATCTCGAGAAGACCTTCCGGACTTCGTCCGGGGCCATAATCATTCCCCGCGTCGGGGCGGCGTGGATACCGGAGCTTGCGGACCGGAACGCGGCGACCGGCGCCAGTTTCGTCCAGGCGCCGGCGGCGGGACGATTCGAAGCGCGGTCGCTGTCGCCCGGCCGAAATCGCGGCCAGCTCTCGGCCGGCGTCAGGGCGCGGTTGAACGGGCGGACGACCTTGGGCGTCGACTACAGCTTCGACTTCGCCGAAAAATACGCCAATCATAATTTGGGCGCGAGCATCGGGATTGACTTTTGATCGAAGTGCGGAAGAGACTCAAAGTCACCGCCAGCGATGCGACCCATCCGACGGCCATGCAGGTGGGCGAGGAGTCGGAGTTCGCCCGCTCCATCGAGCAGTTGGTCAGGCTGGTCCGTCCGCTCACCATCATCGAGACCGGCACCTACCTCGGCGTCGGCACCACATCGGCTATCTGCCGGGGCTTGGCGGCGTTGCCGCAGATCCGTTGCGAGTTCCACACCATCGAGGTCAATCCCCGGCATTACACGGCGGCGTTGGTCAACCTGGCCGAAAGGGGATACCTTCGGCTGGTCAACCCCCTGAACGGCCTGTCGCTGCCCCGGAGCCTCCTGCCGTCGCGGGAGGCTATCCGCAGGTATACGGTGGACGAACCGCCGGGCGAGGACATCTTCGTCGATTTCCCCGAGGAGTCGCGCGTCGACATCTATTTCCGCGAGACCGAGCACGCCGATTGTCCGGACGATCTGCTGGATATCTGCCTCCGGAGTTGCGGCTGCCGGCCGGACCTCCTGCTCCTGGATTCTGCCGGACACATCGGCTTCATCGAATTCCGCCATGTCCTCGACAAGTTGCGCGGCCAATGCTTCTTCGCTCTCGACGACACCATGCACGTCAAGCACCACGAGAGCCTGGTCTTCATCCGGCGCGATCCCCGCTTCACCATCCTGCGGGAATCGGCGGACAAGTTCGGTTATTGCATCGCCAAGTTCACGCCGGCGTGACCACCCCGCCGTCTTCCGCCGCGCAATCTAAGGATTCCGCATGACCGCGAACGACCCCGGCTCCAACTCCTTCTGGGCGTCCCCCGACACGACTCCCCTGGAAAAGGCCGCGTCCGACGCCCCGCCCGCCGCTAGCGCCGACGCGGTGGACGGCGCGAAGCGCGAATACGACGGCAAGCCGGCGGCCGACGCCGCCCCGGCCGCCGGCGCCGCCGCGCCGCAACCGGCGGACCTCTTCCACGCCCCGCCGCCGGCCGTGCCGACCCAGGCCGGTCCCCTCGGAATCCTTTACGACTTCAACGACGGCGCCCGCGTGCTGCTGCCGAAGGGACAATGGCGCGTGCACATCACCGACGAGGACTCCGGGAACATTCTCTTCGCCTGCGACGCCGACGAAGGCTGGGTGGTGAGCGCGAGGAAATACTACGTCCCCTTCGGGATAAAAGTCTGGGTGCGCGGCGAGCCGGAACCGGTCCTGGATCATGTCATGAACCTGAAGGACCGCCAAGTGCTGCTGAAGTTCCCGGTGGGAACGCTTGGCGACCTGATCGGCTGGTTCCCCTATTCGGAGCGGTTCCTCGAAAAGCATGAATGCGTTCTCGAATGCGTGATGGGGCGGAACCTGATCGACATCTTCAAGGATCAGTACCCCGGCATGACCTTTTCGGACCCGCTGGGCGTGCGGATGAAGGAGCCTTACGCCTCGTACCGCATCGGCCTCTTTTTCGGCGGCAACCGCGACTGCCAGCCCATCGACTTCCGCATGGTCGGCCTGCACCGCACCGCCGGGCATATCCTCGGCGTCGATCCGGCGGAACTGCCGCCGCGCCTGAACCTGAAGGCGCCCAGGCGCATCGCCGACCGCTACGTCGCCATCGCCGTACAGTCCTCGTGTCAGGCCAAATACTGGAACAACGGCCATGGCTGGCCGACGGTGGTCGATCATTTGAAGAGCCTTGGCTATCGCGTGCTTTGCATCGACCGCCAGCGCACGGTGGGCATGGGCTATACCTGGAACCACCTACCCTACGGGGCGGAGGACTTCACCGGCGACCTGCCGCTGCAGGAGCGGATCGACGTCATCAAGGACGCCGACTTCTTCGTCGGCTTGTCGTCGGGATTGGCGTGGCTGGCGTGGGCGTGCCGGGTTCCGGTGGTGATGGTGAGCGGCTTCACCCTGCCCATCTGCGAATTCAACACCCCGTACCGGGTCTACTCCACCCACGGCTGCATGGGCTGCTGGGACGACACTACCGTCATGTTCGACCACAAGGATTTCTTCTGGTGCCCGCGCCACAAGGGAACGGATCGCCAGTACGAGTGCAGCCGGCTCATCACCGGCCGCCAGGCGGTGAACGCCATCGAGCGGCTGCGGAGGGATTATTCCCTGGCGGCGCCGAACGGGGAGGAACGCCGAATGCCCGATTTGTGACAAACCGCGGTTTATTTGATTTTCTCCAAGAGTCCACTTGCGGCCCGGGCGTTTTCAATTTTCGCAAAAATTCGGCTGGAATCCGGAATGGCGTTCGACCCGGCATGAGCGCGGCTCCCCTGAATGCCGGCGCGCCCGCGGCGCTTTTTTTTTGACAAATATTCCAAAAAGGGGAACACTGGCCGAAGGCGTCGGCGCCGCCGGGAGAATCGAAGACGGCTTGACGGGATGCGGTCGACCCGGCCCGCGGCGCCGCAAGCAATGCGGAAGCCTCTTCAATGCCCAGTATGCTCGCCCCAAACACCGACGCCGTCCCGATCGGCCGGACTCCCGGCGGCATCCCCATCCGCCTGACCCAGTCGCTCTTCAATCCCGGAACCGAACCGCCGGATCCGGCCGGATGGGCGCTCAGGCTCGAACACGCCCGCCTCAAGCTCCTCCGGGGATACGACGACCTCCTTTGTCTCGACGGCCTGCACGGAGTCGAGCATATGCCCCACCAAATAGAAACGGTGCGACGGGTCTTGCGCTACTTCCGGGGGCGCGTGCTGCTGGCCGACGAAGTCGGTCTGGGAAAGACCATCGAAGCCTGTCTGCTGCTCCGCGAATACCTGCTGCGCGGATTGGCCCGATGCGTGCTTATCCTGACGCCGGCGACCCTGGTGACGCAATGGCGGGAGGAATTGACGGTGAAGTTCGGCCTCGAATTCGCCGTCCCTGACGGATCGGTCGGCGCCTGGGCCTCCGGCGACCGCCTGCTGTCCTCCATCGGCATGGCGAAAAGCCGGCGGCATTTCGAGGCCGTGACCGCCCGGCAATGGGATCTGGTCATTGTCGACGAGGCGCACCACTGCAAGAACCGGAACACCCTGAACTGGAGGCTGGTGAACGCGCTCAAGCGCCGCCACCTGTTCCTCCTCACCGCGACGCCGGTGCAGAACGACCTGGTCGAAATGTACAACCTCCTGACCCTGCTCGAGCCGGGGCACCTCAAGACCGAGAGCGACTTCAGGAGGAACTACATGACGCGCGGCAGTCCGCGCGATCCGAAAAACCGCGAAAAGCTGCGCGGCCTCCTCGGCGAAGTGATGATCCGGAACACCCGAAGCCTGGTGAACATAAATTTGCCGCCGCGCTACGCCCAGACCTTCCGCATCATCCCGGGGGAGGAGGAGGGGGTTCTATATCGCGACGTCGATGCCTATTTGCGCGGGCGCCGGCCCCCGACCGGAACTGCGGACGGGAAGCCGCCGGAATCCGGCGAAGAACCGCGGCAGCCGGGAAACGGGGCGGCCGACGACGCGGACGGCGCTGTTTCCCCCGCGGGCGCCAGGGAGGACGGAAAGGGGCGGGGCGACGCGGCGGACGGCGTTTCCGACGCGGCAACCGGCAATCCACCGCCGCTGTCCCGCATGCAAATCAACCACCTGCTCATGGCGGCGGGCAGTCACCCCGCCACTCTCGCCCCCATGCTGGAGCGCTTGGCCCGGTCCGATCCGGCGGCCTCCCCGCTGGCCGAACGCGCCCGAACCGTTGCCGAATCCGCCAAGGAAAAGCGGCTGTTGTCCCTGCTCCGGAATCGCCCGTCGGGAAAGACGCTCGTCTTCGCCTGTTTTTCCGAAACGCTCGTTCGGCTGGAAAAGACCCTCGCCGCCGCCGGCATCCCCGCCGCCGTCTTTTCCGGAAAACAAACGGCGGCGGAAAAGGACGAGGCGGTGCGGCGCTTCCGGGAGTCGGCGCCGGCGCTTCTTTGCTCCGAATCCGGCGGCGAAGGACGCAACCTACAGTTCGCCGACACCCTGGTGAACTTCGACCTGCCCTGGAACCCCATGCGCATCGAACAGCGCATCGGCCGCATCCACCGCATCGGCCAAACCAGGGAGGTGTTCATTTTCAACCTGGCGGCTGAGGGCACGCTGGAGTCGCGCATCCTCTCCATTCTCGACGACAAGATCCGCATGTTCGAGCTGGTGGTCGGGGAAGTGGGCGGCATCCTCGGCAACCTCGACGGCGGCGAGGAATTCGAGACCCTGGTGTTGGACATGTGGCTGCGATCGGCCTCGACGCCCGAACTCGATTCTGGATTCGCCGCGCTGGGAAAAAGGCTTCTCGACGCGCAGGCAGAATACCTGGAGGCGAAGAGGCTGGACGAAGCCCTTTTCGGGGACGATTTCGAATGACGCCGGATCGTCTCGCCGATTTCGCGCGGTCCCTCCTGTCGTGGCGCGGCGCGCTTGTCGACTGGCCGGACGGCGCGGCCGAGGGTCTGGCCATCCTGACCGCCGGCGACGCCGCCCGGCTCGGCGTCCCGGAGGAGACGCGGCTTTCCGCCGAACCCGGTGAAGGGAGGCTGGCGGTCAGCCTGGCCACGGATTTCCTCGAACGGGCGGAACCGCTGTTGGCGGACGTCCCGCCCGCCGCGACTTGGCGCCTGCGCGACGCTTCCATCAAGAAGGCGTCGTCGGAGGAGACGGTGGCGAAAGCTTTCGACTGGCTGAACGCCCGCGTCCGGGTGCGCGGCGGCCATGCCGCCGAGGTCGAATACCATCGCTGGTTTTTCCGGGCGGAACTGGTTTCCGAGGACCGATGGGAGGATGTCGTCGCCGCGACCCTGAACTCCCGCACCGGCGCCGGGCTTGAACTGCCGGAGCTGGCCGGCGGAGGCGACGGCGAATGGCTTCGCAAGCCGCCGCCGGCGGCGGACAGCCAGGCTCGCGCCGCCGGATTGGCTTGGGGCGAGACGCTTCGCAGGGCGGCCGCCTTCCTGGAGCGCATGGACGGCAGACTCAAGCGCGACCGCAACCGCCTGAAGAGCTATTACGGCGCCCTCCTGAAAGAGAAAAAACGCTCCCGCGCGGATCCGGAATCGGAGGAGGCGCGTTCACGGATGGAGGAGCGGTCGCGCGTCGTGAGTTTGGAATTGGAACGCAAAAGCCAGGAATTGGACGAACGCTACTGCATCCGCGCCAAGCTGGAGCCTATCGGGCTGTTGCGCCTCGCGCTTCCGGCGCTGGCCATCGACCTCGCGGTGCGGCGCAAGCAGGACGAAGGCGCGCGCAGCGTTTACTGGAATCCGATTCTCAAGGCCATGGAACCCCTGGCCTGTTCACGTTGCGGCCGCTCCTGCTTCGCCGTCGCTTTCACCGATCGCGCCCTGGAGCCGCTTTGCCCCGAGTGCTTCAAGGAGGGGCGGCATGCCTGAACGGGCGTTCAAAAGCCGCAAACCGTCTTTCGCGATTCGCCGCCGCGCCGGGATCATTCCCACGGCCTGAAGCGGTTGACGATCGGCTGCGCCTCCCGGCGGCCGTCGGCGTTGCCGCTGACGATGGGGCCGGGCGGCGCTTGTCGGCTTTTGAATGCGTTGGCGTAATAAAGACGCAGGCATTTCTCCACCGTGTCCGCGTCGAAGCCTTCGGCGACGATCCGGCTGTAAGGCAGGCCCTGGTCGATGAACCGGCCGAATATGGCATCGAGGACGGGATAGTCCGGGATGGAGTGGCGGTCTTCCTGGCCTGTGCGCAATTCGGCGGACGGCACCCGGTCGATGATGCTTTGCGGAATCCGCTCCCGGCCGGCCAGCGCGTTGCCGTGGCGGGCGAGATTCCAGACGTCCGTTTTCCACACGTCCTTGAGCGGCGAGAACCCCCCCACCAGATCGCCGTACAACGTGCCGTATCCGGCCATGCCTTCGCTTTTGTTGGAGCAGTTCATAGCCAGGTAGTTGTGGCGGTTGGCGAGGGCCATGATGTACATGCCCCTGATCCGCGCCTGGATATTCTGCCCCGCGATATCCTCGGGATCGGCGACTCCCTCGGCGAGAAGCGCCTTGAGCGAGCGCTTCACCGCCTCGTAGGCGTCGACGATCGGGATTTCCATGAGGGGCACTCCGAAGTTTTTCGCCAGAATCTTGGCGTCGCGAAGCGTCTCCGCGGTGGTGAAGGGGCCGGGCAGGGTAAGGGCCCGGATGCGGTCCGCGCCGATGGCGTCCACGGTCAACGAAAGGACCACGGCGGAATCGATGCCGCCGGACAGCGACGCCGCCGCTCCGGGGAGCTTGTTCTTTTCAATATAGTCGCGAATCGCCATGACCAGGGCGGCGTAAAGCTCTCCGACGCCTTCCGGATGCCCGCTCCGCCGCTCCAGGACGTGGAAGCGGAATTCTCTCCCGGTCCGGTCGTCCTCGGCGGGAGCGATGGCGCCGCCAGGGGCGCGCGCCGCCGGTTCGGGCGGGAATTCGAGATCGAAGACGAGCAGGTCCTCCTCGAACAGCGACGCCTTGGCGAGGGAACCGTCCGGTCCGGCCACGTAACTTCCGCCGGCATAGACGACGTCGTTCTGGCCGCCCACCAGGTTGCATTCCGCGACCCACACCCCGTGTTCGGAGGCGAACCGGGAACCCTCGTTCCAGAATTGTTCCGGCCAGCCCCGGTGGTAGGGGCTGGAACTGGAACGAACCGCCAATTTCGAATCGACCGCCGGAGAGGGAGGCGTGGGGAAACATTCGCTGAAGAACGCCTGGCGGGAGCATTCGCCGGCGAGTTCCTTGAGCAGCTTCTCCCCCTTCGCCATGAAGTCGTGATCATGCTTCAAGCCGCCGAGCGGAGCGCCGGACAGGGCGCCGGCGGGGAAGACGACCACTCCGGCCTTCTTTTCCCGCGCCGCCCTGAAAAGGCGGCGCATCTTGCCGGCGTTTTCATTCAGATCGCCGACAGTGGAATTCATCTGAACGAGCGCGATTCTGGTCATCCCGTATTCCCTATCCGCTTTGCGAATTGGGCATGCAAACCGCCGAACGCCCAATTTGCAAAAATCTCGATCCTTGCGGCGCAAGCGTTTTCGATTTTTGCGAAGCGGCGATCGGCGGTTTAATCGCCGCTTCGCAAAACTTCAGTATTCAGCAAGCCGGAGCGGGGGTGCAGGGATCTTCCACCGGCACCTTCTTGCGGATGACCTTCTCGACGGTCTTGGTGGTGCAAACCGCGCGCTTCTTCATGACCGTCTTGGTGATTTCCTGGGGAACCATGACCTTGACCTTCTTAATGGCGGTGAAGCGCTTGTAGACCGGGGTGCGGACGCACTTCTCGGCGTCGACCAGCTTGCAGACCTCGCGCGTTCTGGTGACGGGCGTCTTCACCTTGTAGGGAACCTCGACCTCGTAGCATTCCTCTTCCCAGATCTTCTTCACGACGGTGACCGGGATTTCCTTCCGTATCTTCTTGGTCACGAGGCTGACCTTCCCGGTGACGGGGTCGCATTCCTCGACGCAGACGCTCTCAACCACGGTCTTGGTGACGGTTTCGGGAACTTCGCGGCAGATCTTGCGGGTGCGCGTTTCCTTGCGGATTTCGGTGCGGTATTCGTAATCGGTGTATTCCTCGCATTCGATGACCTGTTTTTTGTAAGGGATGATCCTGTCTTCGTAAACCCACTTTCCTTCGAGGACTTCCACTTCCTGTTCGCAGGGGACCATCTTGGTTACCTTCACCTCGTAGGGTTCCTCGACGTACTCGGTGACCGGGACCTCGACCTGGATGGTTTCGCACACCTCGACGTACTTGATTTTCGGTTTCTCGCACGGGTCGGGCGCGCAGGCGCCGCAAGGATCGACAGCCGCGGCGACGCCGCACGCGGCGACGACGACGACTGCGGCCAGCATCATGATCTTTTTCATTCTTCTCTCCTTTGTTTTCTTCTCCCGCATTGATTCGCTGAAACAATGCAAAACAACTGAACTTTCGCAAATGGGGCATTCAAACCGCCGAATGCCCCATTTGTAAAAATCACAACCCTTGCGGCACAGGCGTTTTCGTTTTTTTTTGCAAAACGGCGATTGGCGATTTAATCGGCATTTTGCGAAACTTCAGTCACATTTTATTGTGCCGTCGTCCAGGACGACAGGCCGCGAAACTCTTCCGTAATATACAACGCTGGGGCCGCCGGGTCAATAGTATTCTAGCTGAACTTTTGCCCTCGTCTCCGCACGGCCCGAGGTTGCCGAAACCTTTCCGGCCGTATCGAATGAATTTATCGGAAGTCGACTCCGAAACGAACGCCATGAAACTTTGAGGGAAGTCTATAGGCGGCTCGGTTGTGGACTTTTGGAGAAAATCGGGCCAACCGCCGCCCGATTTCCTCCAAAGATGTTACTGTTTACGGATTAACGGGTTGATTTTTCATCAGGTCGGGCGATAGCGCCGACCATGCAATAATTCTCGACGGAAAATGCAACCCCGGGAAACTTTGGGGAGAATCAAACGGCGGTTTGTTTGATTTTCTCCAAAAGTCCACTCGATTGATTTCCCTCAAAAGTCGACTTTATCGGACATTGGAAAAACTCCCGCGTTAATTGGGCGGAGAGGGATGCGGCTTGATTTTTTCCCGGCCGGTTGCCGCGTCCGCCCGGAACACGCCCCACCGTTCGCGACTGTTCAGCCCAGGTTCATCATGATGGTGAAAACCATGGCGAAAAGAGCCACGGTTTCAATGATGCCGAGGATGCCGACGTAAAAAGCCACGCCCTTGCCGGTATCGCTTAA
>JAISXA010000127.1 GCA_031270685.1 Planctomycetota bacterium | reverse complement strand
TACGTCTACCCCGAATCCTGAAACTGAACTTTTGCGAATTGGGCATTCAAACCGCCGAAGGCCCAATTTGTAAAAATCACAACCCTTGCGGCTCAAGCGGTTTGGATTTTTGCAAAGTTGCGATTGGTGGTTTGCCCGCCATTTTGCAAAACTTCAGTTTCAACTAATGCTTTTCAGTATAACATTGGCTTGGGGCGTGTAAAGGAAAAGAATCTGAAAAAAACCGGAAATAGATAAAATTTTCTTTAAATGGACTTTCAATGCGACCGGGCAATGCTGGGTGGCGTAGGGGTAAGGAATTATGCGTGCGGCGGTTTGAATGCCCAACCGGTGGGGCAGGATCCGAGGCAGTCGCCCAGCCTGTCGCAATAAAGATCCGACGATTATTCTTGATATTGTCCCTCGCTCCGTCGCTTTTCGGCTGCGGGCGCGATGCGGCTGCCTTCGACGCAATCAAGCCCCGCGCGTTCGATCTGGCCTTTGATATAGTCGACATGGGGACAGCGAGGTCCGTGGTGATTGCTGTGCGTGATGCAAGTGGACAAATGGACACGGACCATGCCGCTGTCGGTCTGCTCCCGTTTTTTAAGACCTTTCTTCAGATTGATCAGCTTGCGCAGCGTCGCCCGACCGGGACAACCGCCGCAGGACATGGATAGGTAACGGATATTGCCGGTCGCCGGATATCCCGCAAAGCCGCCGGTGCGGGCGGTGAACGCATGCTCGCATTGGAATCCGGAACAGACCTGGGATATCGCATGATCGCATTGCACCACTACAATATAACTTTTCTCTGAATCGCCACTGTCCATCTTGCCGGTTCCCATTGCCGACCCGCTTCAGTTCCAAGATTCTATTATTTCACAAGTGGTTCGGTAAATACTTCCGGGAACAGCATTTCCTCCGCGAAAGCGGTCTGGAAATCGTCCCGGCCGGAGAGTTCGACATATTCCACCGCCCGGATCAGCGCCTCGGCTTCCGCCCGTTCGAAACGCGACAGCAGGCACATTCTGGCGCCGGCGAGGGATGCGTTGCCGATCGAACGGATGCGGTCAGGCTTGATTCCGGCCGGCAACAGTCCGGCGGCGATCGCCGATCCGGGATCGAGGTAGTTGCCGAAACCACCCGCAAGCAGCACTGCGTCAAGATCCCCCGTTCGCACTCCCGCGATGTCGAGCAGCACCCGGCAACCGGCGGCGATCGCCCCTTTGGCGAGCTGGAATTCGCGGACATCGGTTTGGGTGAGGAGCAGCTCGTCGCCTCCGGAAGGCGAGCCGGCGAGTCGGAAGGCGCATCCTTCCGGCGTTTCCCTGATCCGCGCCGCGATTTTTTCCCCCAGGTCCGGGCGTGCTTCCAGCGCTTCCTCCGGCTCAAGCATCCGCCCGGTCTCGTCCACCACGCCGGTCCGGATCAGCGTCGCGATCGCGTCGAGCAGGCCGGTTCCGCACAACCCTTTCGCCGGCAAGACCGAATCGATCGTGCCGATGTCGAGGTCGCCGTCCGCGGCCACGCCGACGCGGGCGATCGCCCCGGCGGCGGCGCGCATGCCCCGGCTGATACGCGCGCCCTCGAAGGCCGGCCCGGCGGCGGCGGCGCAGGCGTAGATCTTGCCGTTGGCGGCGAGCGCGATTTCGCCGTTGGTTCCGACGTCGAGGAACAGCGTTCTTTTCCCCGTTCTGCAGACGTCGTGCGCGAGAAGGCCGGCGGTGATGTCGCCCCCGACATAGGCGGAAACGCCGGGGACGATATAGGACGGCGGCGGGGCGTCGCCGGCCCAGCCCAGGCGGCCGGTATCGACCACGCCGGCGGAACGGAAAACCGGGATGAACGGGGCAAGGGCGAGGGCTTGCGCGGGCACGCCGAGCAGGAGATGGGTCATCGCGGTGTTGCCGGCGATGGCGGCGAACAGGGGCCGCGCGGAGAAGCCGGCCCGCTTCTCCGCCTCGACGGCGAGAGCGGCGAGCGTCTGGACGACGAGCGCGCGCATCTCGTCCCGTTCGCCGGCGCCGCGCGCGGCGTAATCGATGCGCGAAATGACGTCGTCGCCGTGCCTGGCCTGGGGATTGGCCGCGCTGGACACGGCGAGAATGTCAAGCGTGAAAAGGTCGCACAACGCCGCGGCGATGGTGGTGGTGCCGATGTCGACGGCCAGGCCGGCCGCCGGAGCGCGGTCTCCGGGGGCGCGCACGTCCAACACGACGTCGCCCATGCCGATGACCCGGCACTTGAAGCAGTTTTCCCGAAGGATGTCCGGCAGGCGGCGCAAAATGGGGAGGGGAAGCGCCGGCTTCCCGACGCCGTCGCCGATTCCGCGCTTCGCCAGCGCGGCCAGCAGCCGCGCGGCGTCCGGCTCCTGATCTTGCGGAGACGGGGACGCGAGCTCAATTTCCCGTTCCCACATCCCGCTGTCACGGCGAATCTCCCGCGCCGTGAAATCGGTGAGGATGGCGTCGCCGCCTTCGGCTTCGGGGTCGGCGACGACCAGGTCGCCATCGACCGGGAGGACGCAGGTGGCGCGCCAGCCCCCGGCCAGGCGGTCCCCGGAAAGGCAGGCGCGCTGGCGCGCGTCGGCGGGCGCTTCGCCGCCGGTCACCAGTACCCGGCATTTGCCGCACAGGCCCTTGCCGCCGCAGGGGGCGGGAAGGCGGATGCCGAGCGCCCGGGCGGCGTCGGCGAGGCGCGAACCTTTTTCGACGGAGATACTTTTCCCCGACGGCGAGAAGACGACTACCGGCATGGGCATGAACCTTGGGCGGAGGACGGCGGTTGCGGAAAGCGCGGACGCCATGGCGCCGACGTTCCGGAAACGCCTTAGACAAAGACGATGCGGTAGAGAACGAAAAGGCCAAGCCCGACCAGCAGCCCGATGACGAAGACGCCCAATCCCTGCAGCGCGAGCCGGGTCAGGGAAACGTCCAGCCGCCATCGGCGCGCCGATTTTGGAGTTTGGCGACGCTGAATGTCTTTTATCTGCTTCAGCGCCGCTTCCATCTCCAGGCGGCGTCTGGCGTCGTCGGGCATCGACTCTCCGTCGCAAGCGTCAAACTCTTTACCCCATGGAATTCTAGCGATTGAATCTCTCCGCGGCAATCGGGAATTGCCGCGGCGTCGAACGCCCGGCGACAAACGCGCTGGCATTCAAACCGCCCGCGGGATATATTTGTGCGTTCGCGCCGCCGCCGGCTCCGAAGCGGCGTCGGCGTGGCCACGCCCTCGGACGCGGTTGGCGCATTCCGCGGCGCGGGGTTGTTTTTTATTGAAGTTTTGCAAATTGGGCATTCAAACCGCCATGCCCAATTTGTAAAAATCACGACCCTTGCGGCACAGGCGTTTCCGATTTTTGCAAAGTGGCGATTGGCGGCTTAATCGCCACTTTGCAAAACTTCAGGTTTTTATTGAGGAGATTTCGCATGTCCAACCCGCGCTTCCGGGCGATAGAGGGAACCAGGGACTATTTCGGCAAGGACGGCGACCGCTTCGACAAGGCCGTCGCGTTCGCCGGCGAGCTGTTCGCCCGCTACGGCTACCGCCGCATGCGCACCCCCGTTTTCGAGAACACCGAACTGTTCGCACGCTCCATCGGCGCGTCGACCGACATCGTCGAAAAGGAAATGTACACCTTCACCCCCGGCTCCGAAACCATCACCCTTCGGCCGGAGGGAACCGCCGGCGTCGTCCGCGCCTATCTGCAGCACAGCAGGGACAAACAGGGCGGCCTGGCGAAGTTCTGGTACGAAGGGCCGATGTTCCGCCGCGAGCGCCCGCAAAAGGGCCGCCAGCGCCAGTTCCATCAGATCGGGGCGGAGGCGATCGGTTCCGGCGATCCGCTGCTCGACGCCGAGCTGGCGAGCATGGGACTGCGGTATTACGAATACATCGGCCTGATGAACGTCAAGCTGCGGGTGAATTCAATCGGCTGTTCTCGCCCCGAGTGCCGGCCCCTCTACCGCCAGTTGCTCCGGGATGCGATCCGCCCGAACCTGGACCGGCGCTGCCGATCCTGCCAGACGCGCTACGAGAGGAACGCGCTGCGCATCATCGACTGCAAGAATCCGGAGTGCCGGAAACTCTCGGCCAATCTGCCCAAAAGTTACGAGAACCTGTGCCGGGAATGCGCCGATCACTTCGCCGCGGTCAAGGAGGCCCTTGCCGCCCTCGGCGGCGAATTCGTCCTCGACCACACCCTGGTGCGCGGCCTGGACTATTACACCAAGACCGTCTTCGAATACACCCACGACGCCCTCGGCGCGCAAAACGCCATCGGCGGCGGCGGTCGCTACGACGGCCTGGCGGAGGAGCTGGGCGGCGCGCCCATTCCCGGCCTCGGCTTCGCCCTCGGCGTCGAGCGCATCCTGATCGCCATGGAGGCGGAGAACGGCTGCGCCTGTTCCTGCCCGCTCCAGGTTTTCGGCGTCGCCCTGGGCGGGAGCGCCCGCCGAGCCATGTCCGGGATGATCGCCCGCTGCCGGGGCGCCGGCCTTTCCGCCGACATGGACTATGAAAAGAAATCCTTCAAGTCGCAGCTTCGCGCCGCGAACCGGCGCCAGGCGATGGTGTGCCTGATTCTGGGGGACGACGAGCTCGCGCGCGGCGAAATCGTGGTCAAGGACATGGCGGAGGGCGGAGAACAAAAGACGGTGAGCATTTTCGACTGCCTGAACGCGGTGAGGGCGGCCCTGCCATGAAGTCGATTTTCGCCGCGCTTTTGCCCGCATTCCTCGTCCTCGCCGCGCCGGCCTCGACTTCCGCCCGGGCGATGGACGGAGTGGGGAATCTTCGCCTCGCCCTTGGCGAAGGCGACGAGGTTTGGGCAGCGTCCCAGGCGTTCGACCCCGATGGCGGCGACTCATTCGAATTGCATCGCTTTCTCCCGAAAACTCGTACTTGGGAACGGCGGGGCAGGTATATCGGGGTCCTCGCCGGGATGGTCTGGGGAAACGGCGCGCTTTGGCTGGCGATGCGCGACGGCGCCCTCGTCCGGCACGGGGACGAGGACAATCCGGTCGCTCTCCCGGACGATCGTCGCCGGCTGCTCGACCTTGCCTGGTGCGACGGCAGGCCCACCGCCCTCGACCATCGGAACGGCCAATTGCGCCTTATCCACCCCGGCGGGGACGGCGAGTGGAGCGACGCCGGACAGGCGATAGCGGACGATCCGGCGATCCGGAGGGCGCGGTTGCTGCGCCTCGGGGACGAATTGCATTTGCTTTGGACGTCCGACCGCCCGGACTTTTCCGGAGGCGCGGTTCGGCACCTGATCCGCGGTAACCGGACCTGGCGGGACGCGGGTTCGCTGCCGCTTGGGGATGTCGCCGCGTTCACCTTGTACGCGGACAACCGCCGCCCGCATCTCGCCGTGTCCGTTCCCGATCCGCTGTCGCGCAACCGGCCGGCGAAGCTGATGCGATTTTTCTGGCGCGACGGCGAATGGATCCCCGCGGCGGCCGGCCCGCTCGTCGAGATGCTCAAAAACAGCGACGACTTCGCGGCGGCGCGCGCGGACGACGGATCCCTCCATTGGATCGTATCGGGACCCGGCGGCGTGGCCGCGCACTCCTTCGGCCCCGGCGGAAGGGCGGAGCGGACGGTGCTGGAAAGCGGACCCGGCGCACGGATCGCATGGACCAGAACCGTTCTTCTGCTGTTGCTGCTTTTGCTGGTCGTCCTGGTGGCGCGCCAGGCGCGGCGCTCGCGAGGGCTTTCCCTGTCCATGCCCGGCCGCCCCGCCGATCTTCCCAGTAGAGGCGTGGCCCTGATCGTCGATTCCACTCTCGCCACGGCCGGCGTCGCCGCCTACCACGTCGCGGCGGGCGATCTCGCCGTCGTCGGTGAATTCCTGACCGCCGCCATGGTCAACCAGGCTTTTTGGATCCATCTCGGCGGCCTCGCCTGTTTCATGATGGTCATGGAGGCGTGGCTCGGGTACACGCCGGGCAAGTGGCTGCTGGGACTCCGGGTGCGGAACGCCGCGGGCGGTCCGGTCAGCCCGCGGCAGGCGGTGGTCCGCAACCTGATGCGTTCCGTGGACATGTTCCCGGTTGCGCTCCCCGGCGTCGTCGGCGCGGTCGCGGCCTTGCTCAATCCGAACCGGCAGCGGCTCGGCGACCTGCTGGCGGGCACGGTGGTCCGCCGCCACTGCCCGGTCGAGAAGCGCGCCGTCATCCTCGCCAGCGCCAGCCCGCGCCGCCGGGAGCTGCTCGCGGCGCTCGGCCTTGTATTCCGCTCGGCGCCGGCGGAAATAGACGAGGGCGCAATCCGGGGCGAAACGCCGGAGGATACCGCCCGCATGCTCGCCGAGGCCAAGGCGCAACGGGTGGCGGAGACCGACGGCGGGAGGGGCGAAATCATCATCGCCGCCGACACGATGGTCGTTCTGGATGGGGAAGCGCTGGGAAAACCCAAGGACGCCGCGGACGCGAAACGCATGTTGTCGCTGTTGTCCGGGCGGTCGCATACGGTGGTCAGCGGCGTGACCGTCTTCGACGGCGCGCTGGGACGGGGCGTTTCGGGCGTCGATTTCACCGAAGTGGAATTCCGCGACCTGTCGGAACAGGAGATCGACCGCTACGTCGCCTCCGGCGATCCGCTGGACAAGGCGGGGGCGTACGGCATCCAAAGCGGCTGCCTGGTGAAGCAGGTGCGCGGCAGCCTGTCCAACGTGGCCGGTCTGCCGATGGAAACGCTCCGGGAGTTGCTCGACCGCATCGACGCCTGAGCTTCGCGCCGCCGGCTCCGCGAAATTGGGGAGGGCTCGCCTGTGCGCGCAGCTTCCTCCCGGTGTTTCCGCCGACGCCGGATTCAAAGCGAGTCGATGAAAGCGATGTTTTCCGGGCGACGCTGCACCGTGCGCCGGTATCTCGCTTCCGGCATGCCGAACATCATTGCGTAAACGAGTTGGTGGTCTTCGGGAATCCCGACCAAGCGCCGCAGTTCGGGTAGCGCCGTCAGCATCCAGTACACCATGCCCACCCAGACCGTGCCGACGCCGTGGGCTTGCGCAAGCAGGTCGAAGTAGGCCATTTCAATTATGCAATCCTGAACCGGGCAGGGGGCGTCCTTGGGCGCGCTGGTCACGACAAGGTGCGGAGCGGAGCGGAACAGCTCGTCGCGCCCCCCGGACAGCCAGCCTTCCGCCAGGTCCGCCAGCCAGCCCAGGTTTTCCGGAATTTCCGCCTTTTTGGCGGACAACAGTTCGGCGGAGCGACGGCGGAAGTCGTCCATGATTTTCGGGTCGCGGATCACGGCGAGGCGGCGGGACATGTTGTTGACGCCGGTGGGGGCGTAGGCGGCGCAGTCGAGCAGCTTGTCCAGCAGCCATGG
>JAISXA010000114.1 GCA_031270685.1 Planctomycetota bacterium | reverse complement strand
TTTCGTCCTGTCGGGCGATACCGCCGACCTTGCAATAATTCCCGACGCAAAATGTAAACCCAAGAAACTTTGGAGAGAATCAAACGGCGGTTTGTTTGATTTTCTCCAAAAGTCCACTTATAGGATCCCGGTATGAAACGCCCGCGCAAGGCGATTGTTCGGCTTTTTTGGGTCTGCGCGTCCGCAAGCGCTTGTGCGTTGATTGCGCTGCTTCTTCTTGACCTGGCGTTTCCCTTCCCCGTATCCAGGATGCGGGACCGGTTGGCGTCCTCTTCGCGCCTCCTCGCGTCGGCCGACGGCGGGCATCTTTCGTGGCGCGTGGACAGGGAAGAGAATTTCCGCCTTGTCGTTCCTTTAGCCGAGGCGTCCCCGTGGCTGGTGAAGGCGACGATAGCGGTGGAGGATCGGCGGTTTCGATCCCATCCCGGCGTTGACGCGTTCGCCATCGCCAGGGCGTTCGGGCAGAATCTCGCTTCCGGGCGCCGCGTCTCGGGGGCGTCGACCATCACCATGCAAACCATTCGTCTGCTGTGGCAGCGCCCCCGCGGATTCGACAGCAAACTGATCGAGGCGTTCCGCGCCTTGCAGCTTGAACGGATCGCCGACAAGGATCGCATCCTGGAGCTTTACTTCAACCTCGCTCCGTATGGCGGCAACCTGGTGGGCGTCGAGGCCGCTTCGCGACGGTATTTCGGGAAACCCGCAAGCCGGCTCGGCCTGGCCGAGGCTGCGCTGTTGGCGGGCATTCCGCAATCGCCGGCGCGCCTCGATCCCCGCCGCCATCCCGAGGCGGCGAAAGCCCGGCGGGACTTCGTCATTTTCCGGATGCTCCAGGAGGGGATGATTGATTCGGGCGAGGCGGAACGGGCCCGGCGGCGGCCGGTTGAAGTCTCCCCGCATCCGCGCCGGGAGGAGGCGCTGCATTTTGTCGAGAAAGCGCTGCGAACAGCGCCCGACGACGAAAACATCGTGGTCACCACTTTGGACCGGCGCCTGCAGGGAACGCTGTCCGAACTGGCGCGCGGCCATGGCGCGGAGTTGGCTTCGCGGGGAGTGGCGGGGCCGGCGGTGGTGGCGGTGTCCATAGCCGACGGTTCCGTGAGAGCTTACGTCGGCAATGCCTCTCCGGAGCATTTTCCCGCCCGGATGGTGGACGGGGCGGGCGTTCGCCGCCAGCCGGGGTCGCTTTTGAAGCCGTTCATTTTCGCCGCGCTCGCCGAGACGGGAATGGTTTACCCGTCGGCGAGGGTGTACGATTTGCCGCGTTCGTGGGGCGAGTACGCGCCGCGAAACATGGATCGCGACTGGAAGGGAACGCTCTCGGCGGGCGAGGCGCTTCGCCAATCGCGGAACCTTCCCGCCGTCATCCAGCTCGAAACGCTCGGTATGGACCGGTTTCGGGCCGTCCTTTCCGGTCTGGGACTCGAAGCCGGCGACTCCGCCCGCCATGGGCTCGCCCTTGCGCTCGGGGCGCGGGAACAGACGCTCCTCGATCTTACCCTTGCCTATGCCGTCCTGGGCCGGGGAGGCTTGTGGCTTCCCGCGAGGGTGCGCGAAGCGGAGGCGGTTTCCGAACCCCGGAGGGTCCTCTCCCCCGAGGCGGCCTGGCTCGCACTGTCCGCGCTTTCGCCCCCTGAAAAGGCGCTCAAGCCGGACCTGGTCTGGAAAACCGGCACCAGTTGGAACCAGCAGGATGCCTGGGCCGTCGCAATGAACCGCGAATACGCTGTCGGCGTGTGGTGCGGCCGGCCTCGGCGCGGTGGAAGCGCCTGGACGAGCGGGGTCGACGACGCGCTCCCGCTTGCCATTTCCGCCCTGGCGGCTGCCGGCGGCCCATCCGATCCATGGCCGATGCCGCAGGGGGTGGTCGTGGGCGAGGTGTGCGCCGACTCCGGAATGCCGCCGGGCTGGAGTTGCCCCGAAACGTTGCGCACGCCGTACTTGGCCGGAACCGGTCGGCACTTGCGCTGTCCCGACCACTCCGCGGAAGCGGTCCGCGCGGTGGATGCGCGAAACGTCAAGGTTCCGCCGGATGCGAAATCGTCCCGGTTGCGGATAGCGTCGCCACGCCAGGGGGCGTATTACCTGATGTCCGGCGACGGAAACGAAGCATTGCCCCTGTCCTGCGATGGCGGGGGGGCGACATGGTTCATGGACGGACTGCTGCTTGGCGAGACTGCCGCGGGCGGCGCTCTGAATTGGATTTTCCAGCCGGGCGAGCACCGGGTGAGCGCGGTCGACCGGAACGGCGCTTCGGCCGATGCGACCTTCACCGTTCGGCGATTCCCTGCCGGGCCGAAATAGGGGATCGTCGGACGCCGCACCGCCGCGGCCATGGGTTGCGGCGATGGAACCCCGTCTGAACCAGGGTGAACAGGACAATAAGAACGCCGGCAAACAGGTAGGGGAGATCGGTTCCGAGCAGATCCGAAATGATGCCTCCGAAGAGGAGGGACGCGATGTTGGCAGTCGCGAACATCCCCTCGTTGATCCCGATGTTGAATCCGGCCCGGGTGGGGTGCACCAGCGCATGGTAAACGGTATAAAAATAGAACGACCCGGAGTAGATGCCGAACAGTAACGCGCCAAGGAAAAACAGCGCGATCAGCCAGCCGTTGGCGGCCATGCCGCTGAATCCCGCCAGAAAACAGGTCATGCCCGCGGCGCCGAGCGCGCCCAGGACGACGAGCGCGACCGGGTGGTACACCCAATGCCTCCAGCGCGCCAGCAGCAAGCCGGAAATCGCCTGGAGAAAGCCCATACAGAAAATCACGCCGCCCTGAACGTCTTCCCCCACGCCGATATTCAACGCCGCCGCCGGAAACAGCCCGCGAACCAGGGAGAAGGCGAATGCGCCGCAAAAGGCGGAGAACCACGCCACTTTCGCGAAATCCGGCCGCCCGTCATCCTGGCGGGGAACCTCTTTCCCATCGGTTGCGCGAATGAAGCGCCGGAGGTAATAAATGGCGCCGGCAACCGCCAGCGACGCGGCGATGGTGAATATGAAACACCACTGCCATCCCTGGATGTTCCACCAGCCGACGGCCTTGATCAGGAAGCCGCTCCACAACGGTCCGAACGCCATGCCCATGCTCCAAGCGAAGGTGTACACCCCGACGCTGGAGGAGAGGCTTTTCTTGATGGCGGCGTCGGCTTCCTTGAGGACAACCTGATACGGCGCCATATAAGTGATATGGCTGATGCCGGAGAGGACCAGGAAGGGGAACATCATCTCCGCCGTGGCGGTGAGGGCGAGGCAGGCGCAGCAGGCGGCCTGCGCGGTGCAACCCGCGATGCCCAGGAGGGCGGCGTTTCGCGAAGTGACGAACCTGCCGACGATGAACGACATGGCCGCGGTTCCGGCCGCCCAGGAAACGCCCAGGGCGCCGACCAGGAAATACGGCGTCCCCAACTGCGCCGCCCGCACCGGGACGACGAACAATATCGTCCCCACCACCATGTCCATGATCGCGGTGACGAGATAAATGATGAACCTCGCGCGGCAAGTCAGTTCGGGGCGGGGCGTTCTTGTCATGCACCGCCCCGGGCCGAAATTTTGGCGGCGATGTCCGAGACGCTTGCGCTTTCTATGCGCACCGAATACTTGCCGGGGGGGGCTTTCCGGTTGATGTATGCGTCGAAGATATCGAAGTTCCGGTTGATCACCAGCTCCTCGGGGAAGCCCAGGCGGTTGAGCAGGGCGAGCGCGTTGTCGACCGCGCCGACCATGGTTGCGAAATGGGCGTCGGAGCTGACGCATACCGGCGCCTGAAGCCGCATGCACAGCTTCGCCAGCGTCACGACGTTCGGTTCGCTGTTTCTACGGACCGCGAGCGAATTGTTGTTGATCTCGACCAGTTTGCCAAGCCGATTCGTCTCCGTGACCAGGGTGTCGAGTTCGCACGGGACCTTGGGGTCGTCGAGGTGGCCGAGCATGTCGATGCGGTCGGTGTTGATGGCGGCGAGGAGCGCGCCGGTGTTTTGAACCGCATCCCCCGGCTGCATGCAGATGTCATGCAGGCTGGCGATGGCGAATTCCGTTCTCGAGAGGAACTTGCTTCCGATGTCCAAAAGGCCGTTGAAATCGACGATGTTCGCCTCCGTGCCCTTGTAGACGCGGATGCCGTTCACCGTTTTCGGGAGCATGTTCTGGGCGGCGGGGATGATGTCGGTGCCGCCGCCGGGCATGCGCGGGCCGTGTTCGGTCAGACATAGCCCGAAGAGGTCGCGTTCCCTGGCCGCGGCCGCGTTTTCCTGGAGCGTGCTCCAGGCATGGCCGGAAAGGACGGTATGGGTGTGGGTGTCCACCTGGATTGCCGTAAGCATGCGTTTTGCCGTTCGCGCCTTTCTAGCTTGGGGTCTGCCCAAATTGCCGAATCCACCGGCCAGACTCCGGCGTTCAGTCCGCTTGGCGGCGGCCTTCCCTCGAACGGATGTAAGCCGTATGAAGGGAAATCATAATCCCCGGTCCCCGCGCCGTCAATCCGACGAATTCCGGTTGAATCGAGCGGGAGGAAGGTAGGCCGCTGTGCCTATCTTCCGTCCTGTCTCGGGGCGCACGGCGGGGTGCGCCGAAAAAAGGCGGCCTTGCGGCCGCCCGATGTTTTTTTTTCCGAACCGTTTATCGTTTAAGATCTGGGGTTTTGCAAAATGGCGGTTAAACCGCCAATCGCCGCTTTGTTTGATTCTCTCCAAAAGTCCACTCCTAGATCGTCGCCATATATTCGATGAGTTCGACGGTCTTGGTGGAGTAGCCCCATTCGTTGTCGTACCAGGACACGACCTTGACGAAGTTGGGATTGAGCATGATGCCGGCCTTGGCGTCGAAGATCGAGGTGCGGGGATCGCCGATGAAGTCCGTGGAGACGACGTCGTCCCCGGTGTAGCCGAGAATACCCTTCAACTCGCCCTCGGACGCGGCCTTCATCGCGGCGCAGATCACGTCGTAATCGGTGGCCTTCTCGAGGCGGCAGGTGAGGTCCACCACGGACACGTCGAGGGTGGGAACGCGCATGGACATGCCGGTCAGCTTGCCCTTGAGCTCGGGAATGACCTTGGTCACCGCCTTCGCCGCGCCGGTCGAGGAGGGGATGATGTTGTAAGTCGCCGCGCGGCCGCCGCGCCAGTCTTTCGCGGATGGGCCGTCGACCGTCTTCTGGGTCGCGGTGACGGAGTGGATGGTGGTCATGAGGCCTTCGACCAGGGTGAAGTTCTCGTGCAGGACCTTGGTGATGGGAGCGAGGCAGTTGGTGGTGCAACTGGCGTTGGAGACGATCTTGTCGTCCTTGGTGATCTTCTTGTGGTTGACGCCGAGGACGAACATCGGGGTGTCGTCCTTCGACGGGGCGGACATGACGACCTTCTTGGCGCCGGCCTTGAGGTGGGCCTCGGCCTTTTCCTTGGTCAGGAAAATGCCGGTGGATTCGACGACGAAATCGGCGCCGACGTCGCCCCACTTCAACGCGGCGGGATCCTTTTCGCCGGTGACGCGGACCTTCTTGCCGTTGACGACCAGGTTGTTGCCGTCCACCGCGATGTCGCCCTTGAAGGCGCCGTGGATGGTGTCGTACTTGAGCATGTACGCGAGATAGTTGGCGTCGAAGAGATCGTTGACGCCGACGACCTCGACATCCGGGCGAGTCTGGGCGGCGCGGAACACGAGACGCCCGATGCGGCCGAAACCGTTGATGCCAATCTTGACTTTTGCCATTTTTTGAATCCTCCGTTCAGCAAGGGGTTCGCCCCGATTAAAGTATCCACACCCGGAATACATAAACAACCCACAAGAACATCCGGCAGTTCAGCCGGATACTCCGGCGGCGGCTTACCGCCGCGACCTCCAGCATTATAGCAGTCGCGGATTCGTCGCGCAAGTCTGATTGGATCTGAACTTTGACGAATTGGGCATTCGAACCGCCGAATGACCAATTTGTAAAAACACAACCCTTGCGGCGCATGCGTTTTGATTTTTTGCGAAACGGCGATTGGCGGTTTATATCGACATTTTCCAAAACTCCGGTTAAAAGTTCCCCCGCGACGTTCCTATTTTCCCGGCGTGTTTTGCCGCCCCTTGAAGGCTGCCACGCACAGCCATTTTCTGCTTGGTCCCTTCAAAGAAGACACCGAGTCGAACCCGGCGGTCAGCAACGATTCCCGTAACTCCCCCTCGCTGTATAGGGTTATCGGCAGGTTGTCGACAAACACCTTGGGACAGTTGATCTCGCCATTCTCCCCCTTCCATCCCTCCAGCGCGATGGCAAAACGCCCGCCAAGGCGCAGCACCCCGTGAATCCGCCTGAAGCATTCCTGGATATTTTCCCAGAAATATATCGTCTCGAAGGCGGTGACCAGGGTAAATGTCTCACCAGAAAACGGGAGCCGCAGGGCGTCGGCGACTTGAATCGCCACCCGGCCGTTCCGCACCGCCACCCGATTCTTCGCCAGGGATTTCTCCACCGATACCACGGAGTGATCCACCCCGTGCACCTTCGTCCCCTTGCCCGCCATCAGGGCGATGGCGGCTCCGCCGCCGCACCCGATATCCAGGACGATATCGTCCGGTGTTACGGCGAGCTGTCCGACCACCGCGCGGATGCCGGGACCGTGCGCCCAATTCATCATTCCCACCAGTAGGCGGCCGGTGAATCCGGTCGGTTTGCGGAAATTCGTAAAAAGTTTTTTCAGCATCGGGGCTCCTTCATGCGGAAAAGTCGACTCGTTGTGGCTGGCGTTTAAAACGACCATCCCAGCCGCAATCCGCCCGAAACGCCCTTCCTGCGTCCGACATATCCCTGAACCGAAGCGCTTACGCTGAACCCGTTGCTCGCGGCCGGAGCGAACCTCACCCCCAACTCCCCGATGCCCGTGCCGCCCTTGAGTTCCGGCGGCGCGACGCGGTTGCCGTTCAGGCTTCCCTTCGCCTTGTCGCCGAATTCGTATTCGAATCCCGCGCCGGCGTAAGCGGTGAAACAGGCCGTCGGCGAGTAGGAGACGCGCAGCGATCCCCGCGCCCGGTGCGAGTCGGTCGGATCGAGGCGCAGGCGATCCGGGCCTATGCGCACCCGGTCGCCGTTCTGGCGGTTCCAGAAGTAGGATGCGGTGAAATCCACATCCGCCTTGTCGCCGGCGTGCCAGACGCGCCCCAAGGCGACCTGGGATCCGAAGTAGGCGGAGTCCGAATCATAGGACGCGTTGCCGCTCAGGAAATTGCGTCCCGAGTAGTCGCTTCTCACCTTGCCGGCGCGCGCCGCGATCTTGCCGTGGAAATTGGCCGGCAAATCGAAGCGGGCCATCAGCCCGCCGCCGTGGTAGCTGGTTCGTCCGTGGCCGTAAACCGAATTCAGGTTGGCGAAATCGTTCACCGAATCGTAGTTTCCCCAGCCGCTTTCGAAAAACCCGCCGAAAAGGACGCCGCCGAACGCTGTGCGGATGTCCCTGGACATGCCCGCCATGAGGGCGAATCCGTCGACGTCCACATGGGATCCCGTCTTGATGCGGAGGCTCGCGCCTTCCACGGCGGCGAATGGCATCAAGCCACCGCCGCCCGCCCGCCCCGCCGCCAGCGCGCCGTCCAGCCCGGAACCGAAAATCATGTCCGAACCGTGGTTGAGTAATGAAAGCCCGGCCATGCGGGATTCGGCGAGCGCCTTGGTCTGTGGATTAGTGGTGAAGACGCGGAACCGCGCCGCAAGATCGCCGTTTTCGGAAATGTCGAAGACGTTCATCATTCCCAGGCCGACGGCGTCGTAGACGACGGAGGCGGCGTCAAGGCCGACGGCGTTCTGGATGAGGGTGAAAGTGTCGCCGGGCGTGAACTGCCTGGCGCCCGCGTCGATGGTTATGGTCGTTCCGGAAAGATCCGCCGTATCGGTAAGGGCAAGCATCGGGGACGACAGGAGGCCGGTATCGGGCACCACGAAGGCGTAGCGGCTGAAGTTGGCGGCGCTTTTCGCGGTCACCCCGATTTTTTCGATGCTCAAGGTGTTGCCGGTGGTCACATCCGCGGCGCCCCCCATGAAGGAATACCCGCCGTACAATGCCATGTCGGCGTCGATGTCGGCGTTTCCGGAGATGCGGACCGTGTTGTTGACCGCCCTGCCGGCGTCCATGAGCACGCCGCCCGCGATGACCTGGGGCATCCCTCCGACGGCGGCGGTCGCGTTGTAGATGATGGCCGCGTTTCCGGTCACGACGACGGTGTTGCCGGACGCCTCGCCGGTTCCGGCTATGATGCCGCCTAAGACCGTGCCGGTCACGGATCCGCCGGCGATCTCGACGTAATTGCCCCTGACGTCGCCGTCGCCGTTGACCACGGCGGCGGTGACGGCGGAATTGGTCGCGACCGCGCCGCCATCCATGAAGAGCCGGTTGCCGATGGCGTCGCCGTTGATGGTGGCGCCGGCGGAGATGTTGCCATCGGGGATGTTCGCCCCTGACAGGATGCGAAGGGTGTTGTTGAGAGCGTTGCCGTTGCCGGTTCCATCCGTGAAGCCCGAGTTTGGATTTTCCGCCACATGCCCGGCGGCGAAGCTCCCACTCAGCGTTCCGCCCTCAAGGATAAGTACGTTGCCGACGGCGTCGCCGTTGTAAGTCATGCCGCCGTAGACGCCGAGGGAGTCCTCGTCGTCTCCGCCGTAGATGGTCCCGTCGCTGATGGTGACCTTGTTGTTCCTGACGTCGCCGTCCCAGTTGATGCCGCCGGCGACAAGGCCGCCGTTGCCGGCGCCGCTGGCTCCGAGCTCGCCGTTCTTGAATTCGATGACGTTCCCGTCGACGCGGCTGTCAAGCGTCTTGCCGAAGAACAACCCGCCGAAGCTGTGGCCGCCCATCAACGAATTGCCGATATTGCTGCCCGAGGCGTCGACGACGGCGGTGTTGAAGCTGGCGCTGCCGTCGCCGGTGATGCCGCCGCCGATTCCGTCGTCGGTGGGGGCGAACGTACCGCCGTTTACGAATACTTTGTTATGATCGCTGTTGCCGGTGATGGTGTATCCGCCGACGATGACGCTATTGAAATCGCCGTCGTTGACGGTCACCGTGTTGCGGGACGCTTCGCCGGTTATGGTCCCGCCGCCGGCGACATCGCCCTCAATGATTCCGTCGTCGATTGTCAAGTGATTGTCGTTGGCATTGCCCTCAATTGCGCCTCCGCCGTAAATCCCGAGAATCATGCCATTGCTGAAATACGCTCCCGATTCGCCCGCCATGATCGTGCCGTCTGAAATAACCGCCGTATTGCCGGTGGCATTGCCCTTTTTGCTGAAGCCGGCGCCGAGGAACGGATCGAGCGTTCCCGTCTTCTGAAGCGTCGCTCCGGAATAGTTCAATATATTGCCCGTGGCGTCGCCCTCTTCGGCGCGCCCGGCCGCGACGATGCCGTCCAGGTCGCCGCCGGTTATTTCCAGTTCGTTGGCGGAGGCGTTCCCCTTGACCGCCAGGCCGCCGTACACTCCTTGCGGAATCAAAAGGCCGCTGGAATTGCCGTAATCGTCATATCCGTAGCCGCCGTAGACCGTGCCGCCCGTGATGTTGGTCTTGTTTTCGCTGACAGTCCCGTTGGAAGTGTATCCGGCGGCCATGAATCCCGCCAAGGCGCCGGAAGTCGACAGAGTGCCGCCATTGAAGTCCAAGGTATTGTTGGCGGCGTCGCCGGCGGTGTAGACATAGCCGCTGACGATGAAGGTTCCTATGGCGCCGGCGCTGGAACCGATCGTTATTTCATTGTGGGTGGTTGTTCCCGCCAGGACGCTGCCGCCGGTAATGGCCGCTGTCACGTCTCCTCCGGTCATAGTGACGATATTGTACGACGATTCCCCCTCGCGGGTGTATCCGGCGCCTATTTCCGCAACGTTGCCGCCATCCATCTCCACGGTGTTTCTCAATACGTTCCCGATGCCGGACGATCCACCCATGATCCCACCGGTTACGGTAACGCCGGTGTGGATCGAGACCATGTTGTCGGTGACGTCGCCGAGCGCGCTGTACCCGCCGACCCCGAGCATTGCTGTGCCGCCGTTGAAGGTGAGGGTATTGACGCTCACGGTCTGACTGCCGTTTGTCGCGCCGCCATACGCCGCGCCGGTGATGTTGGCACCGGAATTAACCGTCACGGTGTTGCCTGCAATGCTGCTTGCCGGAAATAGCGAGTCAGGTCCATAGTCGGACAAGACATAAGGATCCGGCTGGAGACTGTCACTTGGATGCGTAATCGTCTCGCCGCCGAGAACCGGTTTGACGCCACAGTTCGCAAAAACAACAAAAACAGCGGACAGAAACAAACTGTTACTTTTCGCAAATCCAAACAAAGATGCCCAGAGTTTCATCCTCTTCCTCCTCTATTGGGGACGCAACATAAACAATGTTATGGGAACACGACATATTGCGCTGAGGAAGGTGACGATGCGGCAGTAATTGTGGTTGGCGATAATAAAAAAACCGCCGTCACTTTCGTGAGAGCGGCATTTGTGGGGTTTTATGGGAGTTTTCGGGGCGATGGTTGATAACATTGTTTATGTTGCGAACAATGTAACGACCGCCGGTAGAGGCCGATTGATTGCGGATGCGCCCGGGATCGCGATTCCGTTTTCTGGGTATCCACTTGACTCCACCAGATACTACCCGTAGTGTCTGGTGCTATGGCAGAGGATTATCCAAGGACGATAATGGAATTTGAGCGCCGCTTTCCTGATGAGGCGTCCTGT
>JAISXA010000108.1 GCA_031270685.1 Planctomycetota bacterium | reverse complement strand
ACAGGACGCCTCATCAGGAAAGCGGCGCTCAAATTCCATTATCGTCCTTGGATAATCCTCTGCCATAGCACCAGACACTACGGGTAGTATCTGGTGGAGTCAAGTGGATACCCAGATTGTAAAAAGCCATCTGAGGAGAAGGCCGCACTATGCGTTGTTACGATGTCGCCGAAAGCGCTTGCCCCATCTCCCTTCGGGTCCGACGTCAATCCGCCGGCTACGCTCGCGGAAGACCTGGCCCTGTACAACTCGATCGAGGAAAACGGAATACAGGTGCCGCTGACGGTCGGGCGCGTCAAGGGCGAGGGCAAAGGGAAGCCCAAAACCGTCAATGGAAACAGGCGTCTCAAAATCGCGATGGAACTCGGTCTTGCCGATGTGCCGGTGATCGTCAAGGACTACGAATCAATTGAAGAAATGCGGCAGGACGCGCTCCGCGACAACCTGGAACGACGCCAACTGTCCATTGCCGCCCGCGCAGACCTTGCAAACGCCCTCTGGCGTTCATTCGACCGCGCCCGGGACAAGAAGGAGATGGCCGCCCAGGGGATCGGTCCCCGCAAACGCGCCGCCATCGCCGGCGGATTGAGCGAGGGGAGTCTCGCCAAATTCCGCTACGTCCTCGACAGCGGCATTGACCGCATCATCGCCGACATGCGATCCGGCAAGCTGTCCATTGACAAGGCGCACGGGTTGGCGCGAAAGGAGGTCGAGGGCGGCAAGGGCGACGCCGGCGAACAGGATATCCCCGCGCGAATGAAGCGACTGCTGTCCGATCTTGACGACCTTGTACATGTCTTGAAGGCTATTCCCGAAACCGCCAGGCGGGCGCGGGCGGTTCGGGAATCGCTGGCCAAGGGGACAAAAGGCGATTATTCGAGAATAGAGAAGAAAATGCAGGCCGCGGCCAAAATCATCATGGAAGCCCAGTCCCACGACGGCCTGAGTGCTTTATGTCTGGCCTTGAACGCTCCGATTCTCGACTCCGCCCCGGATGTCGGCAGCGCTGCCGCGCCGCCGAACTTGGCGTCGTAAGCCGCGGGGCTGGTTCTTAAGGAGAACGGTATTATGGGTAAAACTAAAAAGGCCGATCCCGGCGACGGTTGTTTGTTTCAGCGGAGGCGTAAAATGAAAGGCCGGGTGTATTGCGACAATTACGTCATCATCGCCAGGGACGAGGAGGGGAATCAGGTTCGGATTCCCCTTCATACCAAAGTCTACGAGGATGCCAAGGAAAAGCTGCGGGAATGGCAGGCGGCGCGCAACGCCGGCGACAACTCGGCCATCACCGGGCGTCGCACCGTTATCGAGTACAACAACCTTTGGTTGGCGGGGAAAGAGTTGGATGCCGTTGATCGCGGCGTCGTCCGCCCGCAGACCATCGTCAAGTACAGGAACTATATCACCCCCTTCAACAAATACCTGGTGGAGAGCGGCAATGAATTCCTGCAGATGAAGGATCTGAAGGATACCCACTTGAAGGGCTACCAGGCATGGCGACGGAAACAGACCCGCTTCGGCAAACCCGGCGGAGTACCCATCAGCCCGGAGGGCATTAACCGCGAGGTGAAATTCCTGAACAGCGTTTTCAAACATGCATACAGTGACCACCTCATTCCCAAGGATCCAACCAAGGGGGTCGAAAACCTGAAAACGACGCCCAAGAAAATTCTCCTTCCCGGCGCCACAGAGCTTTTGGCGGTTTTTCAGGCGACCGGCGATCAGGTGGTGATGGACTACGCCACGATCATCGCAATCACCGGCATGCGGGCCATGGAGGGTATGTCCAGAAAATTCAAGCATGTCGACATTGAGCTACGGATTCTTCATATTTGCGATGATGGGGACTTCAAGCTCAAAAATGCCAATTCCGCCCGCGACATCCCGCTTCCCGACGAGGCGAGGGCGATCATTGCCCGCATCAGGGCCGAGCGGAAGAATGCGATGGATGAAGACTATGTTTTCGTCAAGCCGGACGGCAGCCCGTTGATGGAGCATAAGGATCATGCTTACCACGTGGTGACCAGGACGCTGCGGGCGTTGAACCGGAAAAGGCGCAAAGCCGGCATTCGGGAAATCCCGGATTTCAATATCCGAACGCTTCGTCACTGGTTCATCTCGTGGGCGTTGAACCGCCCCGTCAACGCCCTCACCGAGACCCAGCTCATCAAGATCGTCGGCCATGCCGACTTCGAGATGATCAGGAACACCTACTATCATCTTGACGTCGAGGGGGAAAGCGGTCGCAAGATGCGGGAGACGCCGCTGTTTTCCGGCATGGCCGATGCCGGGACCCCTCCGGTTGCGGACGCCGTTGCAGCATTCTCCCCTGCCGCTGATCCGCGGAACGATAAGGATGTTGCGCCTCCTGCAGGCGGTGCCAGGATTATGCTTGGCTTTTCCCTCCGGAGAGCGTAGAAAGTATCCGTCATGTTTGAACGTGGAAAGGAGACCTTCGTTGTTCCGCCCCGCGCGAGTACCACAGACGCCTCGCGCGGCCCTATGTCGCCGCCTTCTGCCGGCCGCGTGGCCGGTCAGGATCGGGGAGCACCCAAGGCTGCGAGCGGTAAGAATGCGGACAGGAGTCAGGCAATTGCGGCAAAAGGATCGGTAGTTTTAGGTGGGTTTGGTCGGTTTTGCTACCGGATGATGTTTGTCATGTGTTTGCCATAGAGGAGCGAAAGACAATTTAACCCCCGTAAATTACAGGGGTTATCAAAATATGGCGGAGAGGGAGGGATTCGAACCCTCGGTGGAGGTTACCCCCCACGTCGGCTTAGCAAGCCGGTGCATTCGACCACTCTGCCACCTCTCCGCAGTCGAAAAACGAGACAATCAATTATACAGCTTCCGATTCCGGCGTCAATGACCGGCTCGAAGAAATGCCGCTCACATTCCCGCGACGTCGATTCCGAGCTGCCGGACCCGGTAGGAGACGATGCGCGGCGTCGTGCCGAGGCGGTACGCCGCCCGGGTGATGTTGCCGCCGGTCTCCCGGAGCGCGTCCTCCAAAAGGCTTCTCTCGAAATTGTCCACCATGGCCTTGAGATCCCTCGGCGCCGGAGGATCGTCCTCTCCCGAATGCCGGAGACTGGCGGGAAGATGTTCCGGCCGAATCACCGGTCCGCCGGCGAGGATCACCGCGTGCTCGATGCAGTTCTCCAACTCGCGGACGTTTCCCGACCATGAATGGCGGTTCATCACCTCTAGCGCCTCCGGCGATATGGTTACAATCTCCTTGCCGGCCGCGCCGGAAAACTTTCGCAGGAAATGCTCCGCCAGCAGCGGGAGGTCCGAGAGGCGCTTTCGCAACGGCAATAGGTAAATCGGAAAGACGTTGATGCGGTAAAACAGGTCACCGCGAAACTTCCCTTCCCGGACCATTTTCCCAAGGTCGCGATGGGTGGCGACGATGATCCGCACGTCGACGCGAATGGTCCGGTTCCCGCCCACCCGCTCGAATTCCCGCTCCTGAAGCACCCGCAGCAGCCGTACCTGCATGAGCGGGGAAACATCCCCGATCTCGTCCAGGAAGATGCTCCCGCCGTCAGCCAGTTCGAAGCGCCCCTTGCGGGCGGCGGAGGCGCCGGTGAACGCGCCCTTTTCATGGCCGAACAGTTCGCTTTCGATAAGCGTCTCGGGGAGCGCGGCGCAATTGACGCGGATAAAGGGCCCGTCCCGCCGCGAACCGCTGTGGTGCAGCGCCCTGGCCACCAACTCCTTGCCGGTGCCGGTTTCGCCGTTGATAAGCACGGTCGCGTTGCTGCCGGCCACCTGCGCGATCTGATCGTAGACGATGCGCATCTCGCGGGAGTTGCCGATGATGTTTTCGGGGGAATGGCGGTCGCGGAGTTCGTCGCGCAGGCGCGCGTTTTCCATCGCGAGGCGCTCCCGCCGCTCCCGCTCCTGGATGCGCATCTTGATGCCCTGCGCCATCAGCGCGGCGACGACCGAGAGGAACCGCGCACCCTCCCACAGCAGCGGTTCTCCGCGCGGTTCGCAGTCCGCGGATACGGCGCCCAGTATCTCGCCGCCAAGCGCGACCGGCACGCATACGAAGGAGCCATCCTCCCCCGCGAACCCGTGGGTACGGTTGAGGAACTCGGGACAGCGGGCGATGCTGGGAACGACGGCGGGATTCCCCGTCGCCGCCACGCGCCCGGTAACGCCTTCGCCAAGCCGATATCGGCCAAGATCCATCTGCTCTCCGGTGAGGCCGTCGGCGGCGTCGATGACCACCTCCTCCGCCCCCTGGTCAAGGAGCGCAAGGCGGACGCGCCGCATGCCCAGGGTCTCCCTGACCAGACGCATCACCTCCGGCGCGGCGGCGGCCAAGTCCGAGGTCCTGGCCATGATCGCGGCCACCTCGTTGAACGCGTCCCGCTCTTCGCGGCGTCGCGGCGTCTCGGGGGATGAAGGCGCATCGCGCTGTTCGTACATGGGTTTAAATCAGGCAACGTGAAAGCGCCTGTGCGCCTCCTCCTACGAAATGCGCGCGAACACCGAATCCCCGCCTTGCCCGGTCTTCATGCCGGAAGCGGACGGTCATACCGGCAATTATACACATTTCCCCAAAAAAAGCCCCTTTCCGGAGAAAGGAGCTTTGATGCCTCACCGGTTCGCCGACCGGTTCGCCGTCAATCCGACATCAGCATTTCCTTGACCTTCATCAGGCGCGAACGGCTGGAGCGGTCGTTTTCCTCGAGCTTGGAATTGATTTCCTTGATCGTTTCCCGCAGCGAGGGGATCATGACGTATTCGAGGGCGTTCACCCGGCGGCGCGTCTTTTCGATCTCGTCCGCCATGCGGATGACCGCCTCCTCCTTCGACGCGAGTTCAAGCAGGCGCGGGAAGATGTCCCGCAGGCTGGCGCTGGCGAGATCGAAGTCGGTGGTGGTGGAAAGGGTGCTGTACGACGGCCGCAACTCGAAGCCCCTGAGGAATACCTCCGGATAGGCGACGCTCATCACGCTCTTGTGGTTGATCTCCACCTCGAGGCGGGTGTCCGATTCCTCAAGCGCAAGCGTAACCGCCTCCTCGCCGGAGATCCCCTGCGCCAACATGAACAGGTTCAGCGTCGCCGGAAGATCCCGGTCGACCGCGTCGCGAAGCTCGCGGTATTGCCCGACCAGGTCCATGAACGCCTGCACCAAGCCCTCGAGTTTGTCCTTAAGCAGCTTGTGGCCCCGCCGCGCCATGACCATGCGTTTTTTCAGCCGCAACAGCTGCATCCGCGTTGGATTGACCCGCATTTTCATGGCTTGTCACCTTGATCCGGCCGGATCGCTTCCCCGCCCCGGGAATCGGCGGCGATATAGTGCTTTTCAACGAATTCGGGACGGATGCGCTTGAGCTCGACGCTGGGGAGAATGCCAAGCAATTTCCAGCCGAGAGCCAGGTTGTCCTCTATGTCGCGATTCTCGTTCTCCGCCTGGGTGATGAATTCGGCCTCGAAGCGGCGCGCGAATTCCATGTACCTCAGGTCCAGGGAGGAGAGGGCCGACTCCCCGAGCACCACCGCCAGTTCCTGCGCGTTCTTGCCCCTGGCGTAGGCGGCGTACAGCTGGTTCATGACCCCGGCGTGGTCTTCACGGGTCTTGTCCTTGCCGATGCCCTTGTCCTTCAAGCGCGACAGGCTGGGAAGCACGTCCACCGGCGGATAGACGCCTTCGGCGTGGAAGGAGCGGCCGAGGATGATCTGGCCCTCGGTAATATAACCGGTCAGGTCGGGGACGGGATGGGTCTTGTCGTCCTCCGGCATGGTGAGAATGGGGATCTGGGTGATGGACCCGTCCTTGCCCTTGAGACGCCCCGCGCGCTCGTAGATGGTGGCAAGGTCGGTGTAGAGATAGCCGGGGTAGCCGCGGCGGCTGGGCACTTCCTTGCGGGCGGCGGAGATTTCGCGCAGCGCCTCGCAGTAGTTGGTCATGTCGGTGAGGATGACCAGAATGTGCATGCCGAGTTCGTAGGCGAGATATTCGGCGGCGGTCAGCGCCAGGCGCGGAATCGAGATCCTCTCGATCGCCGGATCGTCGGCGAGGTTGATGAACATGACCGAACGCTCGAGCGCGCCGGTGCGTTTGAAGTCCTCAATGAAGAAATTGGATTCCTCGAAGGTGATGCCCATGGCGGCGAAAACGACGCCGAACTTTTCGCCGGATTTCTTGACCGCCGCCTGGCGGGCGATTTGGGCCGCCATGCGGTTGTGGGGCATACCCGAGCCGGAGAAGATGGGCAGCTTCTGGCCGCGCACCAGCGGATTGAGAACGTCGATGGTGGAGATGCCGGTCTGGATGAATTCGTTGGGATAGTCGCGGGCGTAGGGGTTCATGGGCACGCCGTTGATGTTCGCGTACTTGTCGGGGATGATCGGCGGGCCGCCATCGGTGAGCCGGCCGAAACCATCGAAGACGCGGCCGACCATGTCCGGGGAGAGGCCTATCTCCTGTCCCTTCGCGGTAAAGCGCACGCGGGCGGAGCCGGGGTCGAGATTGCTCGTTCCCTCGAAGACCTGGATGAGCGCCCGCCCCTCCTGCGTCTCCAGCACCTTGCCGCGCCGGACCGTCCCGTCCGGAAGGATGATTTCCGCAATTTCGCTGTAGCCGATGCCCTTGACGCCGGTGACGAAAACCAACGGGCCGACGATGTTTTCGATGGTGCGAAATTCCTTGGCTGCCGCTGTTGACATGTCTGTACTCCGCTTTGAAGATTAGCGCGAACGCTGTCCGCTTCGTATTGGATTCGGTTCGGAATGCGCAATTCATGGCGCACGGTTGCCGGAAAAACGCATTTAAAATCCGCCCGCTGCTCCCTCCCCCCCCGCTTGTCCCACCCCGCGTCAATTTACGCATTATGCGTTCCGGTTCGCGCGGTTGTTCATTCGGCCGCCGCGACCGCCGCGTCGAGCGCTTCCTTGATCTCCACCTTGAGGTCGGCGAAACGCCGGTCGAGGTCGTTCTCCGGAATCAGCTTCGCGCGGGAGATGTCCTCCATGACCGGCAGGTCGAGCATGGCGGAGAGGTCCGCGCCCTCCTCGACATGCCCGGACGCGATCTCGTGGAAATAGAGGATCGCGTCAAGCAACAGCGCCTGCTTTTTGCGCGAACTGAAGGTGTCGATGTCGTCGAATGCGCTCTGGTTCAGGAAGTCCTCGCGGATGAGGCGCGCCGATTCCATGAGCAGGCGGTCGACCGGGCTCAGGGAATCCATGCCGACGAGCCGCACCAGTTCCTGGAGGTCGGCCTCCTTCTTGAGGATGAGCATGGCCTGGCGGCGGTTCTTCGACCAGTCCGGGTAGACTTCGCCGTCGTACCAGGGGTCGGTGACGTCGAGATACAGCGAATAGCTGGTCAACCAGTTGATCGCCGGGAAATGACGCTGGAAGGCGAGCTGGTCGTCGAGGCCCCAGAACACCTTGGTCACGCGGAGCGTGCCCTGGGTGACGGGTTCCGAAGTGTCGCCGCCGGCGGGGGACACGGCCCCGATGATGGTCACCGAACTCCGGCGCCGCTCCTTGCCGAGCGCGACCACCAGACCGGCGCGCTCGTAGAATCCGGCGAGGCGGCTGGCGAGATAGGCGGGATAGCCTTCGTCGCCGGGCATTTCCTCGAGGCGGCCGGACATCTCGCGCATCGCCTCGGCCCAGCGGCTGGTGGAATCGGCCATGAGCGCGACCGAATAGCCCATGTCGCGATAGTACTCGGCCATGGCGATGCCGGTGAATACGGAAGCCTCGCGCGCCGCGACCGGCATGTTGGAGGTGTTGGCGACGAGAACGGTGCGTTCCATGATCGGGCGGCCGGACTTGGGGTCGGTGAGCTCGGGGAACTCCATGAGCACGTCGGTCATCTCGTTGCCGCGCTCGCCGCAACCGATGAAGATGACGATGTCCGCGTCCGCCCACTTGGCGAGCTGGTGCTGCACCACCGTTTTGCCGCTGCCGAAGGGTCCCGGCACACAGGCGGTGCCGCCCTTGGCGACCGGGAAGAGGGTGTCGATGATGCGCTGTCCGGTGAGAAGCGGCGTGACCGGCGCAAGCTTGTGGCTGATCGGACGGGGTATGCGCACCGGCCATTTCTGCATCATGGCGCAGTTGCGCCTGGTCCCGTTCCTGTCGACGACCACCGCGACCGTCTCCTCGACGGTGAAATCGCCGGACTTGATGCTTTCGATCTTACCGGCGATGTTCGGCGGCACCATGACCCGGTGGGTGATCAACTCCGTTTCCGGTACCGTCCCGAGAATGTCGCCCGGACCGACCTCGTCGCCGGCGGCGACGGCGGCGGTGAAGGCCCATTTCCTCCCGCGGTCGAGCGCGGCCGCTTCGGCACCGCGCACGATGAATTCGCCGTAGCCGGCCATGAGCTTGTCGAGCGGACGCTGCACGCCGTCGTAGATGGATTGGAGCAGGCCGGGACCGAGTTCCACCGAGAGCGGCTGGCCGGTCGGTTCCACCGGTTGGCCCGGCGCGATGTCCTCGGTCTCCTCGTAGACCTGGATCGAATAGAGGTCGCCGCGGATTTCGATGATTTCGCCCAGGAGCCCGAGTTCGCCCACCTTGGCCATTTCGAACATGCGCGATCCGGACAACCCCCGCGCCACGACCAGAGGACCACTCACCTTGACAATCGTTCCGTTTGAACGCTCGCTGGCCATCGCAAAAACCCCTTTCTTCCGACTTGACAATCACCGATTAACAGACAAATAACAATTGCGCCCGATTCGCAAGAGCGGGGGATTCCGCGGTTGGTGATGGTCCATGGTCAATTGTCAATTCCGCTTTCCCATGAGGTCGACGCCGATGGACCGCGCCACCAGTTGCCGGACCTGTTCGCGTTGCGCGCCCGGCTGTCCCGAGGAGGCCGGAAGCGTCAGCACCACGGTTGAAACGCCCTGCCGGAGCAACGCGATCTCGTTTTGCAGTCCGGCCGCGAGATCTTCGGGAACCAGGAGCAGCGTCTCCCCGCCCGATTCGTGGACTTCGCGCAGCACCGCCCTGGCGTCGGCGATCCCGTCCACGTCGCGGATTTCCACGCCAACCGCCTTGAACGGGAGAATTGCCGCGTGTCCGCCCATGACCATTACCTTAGGCATATTCCCTCCTGAGGCGCGACGCCGTCACGGCGCGGTCGATGTTGTTCACCACGGCGGAAAGGCACAGTTCGAGATTGACCAGTTCCGCCTCGACCGCCGCCAGATAGGACAGCGCCCGCTCCGCGCCGAAGGGAACGCGGCGGCAATCGAGCACGGTCCCGCGCAGTGCGTCCGTCGCCGCGCCGTCTATGTCTGCCCTGATCCGTTGGTTGTCGATGCCTTCGAGGGCCGCCGCGGTCCGCGTGGAAAGCAGGCCGCCCACGGCCCGCTTCGGATCGCTTTCCATGGCCAGCATGTCGGCCGCGAACTCTGCCCCCCGGCCGAAGATGAACCAGGCGCGGATCATTTCCGCCGCGACGCCGTTCCAGCGGTCGCGGAAGATTCCGGACCAGGCGGCCAGGATCGCGCGGTCGACCATGTAGCGCCGCACCAGCGGCTCCGGCGCCGATTCGCCGACGATCCGCATCAGCGTGCAGGCGGCGGAATCGAGATACAGCGAACGCTCCATCGGGGTCGCCTGCTGCGGCGGTTGCTTCCGCTCGAGCAGGTTGCGGTGTCCGGTCATTCGGTCCGCGTAGCCCGGATCCACGGCGAAGACGGGGAATAGCGCCTCCAGTTCCCCGGGCGGGGCGCCCGTCCGCCCGCTCAGCCGGTTGAACAGGGTACGGAACGAGCGGAAGCGCGAGCCGATGCCGAAATAGTTCTCCAATGGATGCGGCGGGCACAGCTTGAACAACTCCGCGCGGATTTCCTTGCCCTTGGCGTCGAGGATGGAACTGACGTTGGCCAGCGACTTGTCGTCCGGGAACAGCGACCGGTAGGCCGACTTGCCCAACGCCGAGCGCAGGTCGTCCGGGTTGTCCGTCCTCAGAATTCCGTCGAAGAACGAGCGCGGCTGCAACCCCGACTCGAGCGCGGCGACCTTGCCGCTGACAAAAGTCCACGCCGCGGGCCGTTTGGTGATTTTGGTCGATAGGGTCGTCATTATGGTCTGTCCCGTTTGCGCCGTGAACGCCCACCGTCCGCCCTTTGGAATTCATGACCAGCGATCGAACACGAATTCCGCAAAGCCCGCCGATCACGCGTTCACGCAACGCTTAACGCGCGGCATCACCCGAAAAGCGCCTTCGCCACCGCGCCCGCCGCCGTCTCCCGCAGTTCGCTCAGCCGGCGCCCGATGGTGCAGTCGATGGCGTAATCCGGCCCATCCACCACCACGCCCGCATCCACCTTGGGATCGGCGGTCACGCCGATGAACTTCCCGTCCTTGCCGCGGCCCTTGTTGAGCGTTCCCAAGCGCGACGCGAATTTCTCCTCGTCCTCCGGGTTGACCCGAAGCGTTCCGCCCGCGTCCTTCGGGAGCGCCGCCAGCCACTTGCCGACCAAGCCCACGTAATCGTCGTCCGACATGGCGGAAAGGGTATCGCCCACCCGCTTGAAAACCTCGTTTATCGCGTCGTTCCGCGCCTGAAGCATTTGCCGCCGGTTGTCGTGCTGGATGCGCTCCAATTCGCGGTTGGTCTGGCGCTCGACCCGCAATTTGGCGTCGCGGACCGCTTCGGCCGCCGTCCGCCCGGCGGCGGCCGAAGCCTCGGCCAGGATGCGTCCGGCCTCGCCTTCCGCCTCGGCCAGGATGGCTTGCGCCCTCTTCTCCGCCGTTTCCAGAACCGTGGTCTTGATTGTTTCCAGGCCCATTGTCCACCACCCTCCAATATGCCGCCGGGTTACCGGCCGGCTCAACCTCGACCACCGCAACCAGCCCTTCGCCGCGCGCCGCCGATTTCCCGATGCGGGGGATGCGGGATCCCCCGCCGCCGTTCTCCCGCGCACGCCGAACCTTTCCCGCCCGGGGGCGCCGGGCGGGGGAGGCGATGGCGGCGGTTCAGGAAGCGGCGGCGATGGTGGAGCCGGCGACGATCAGCCAGTTGAGCATCAGGATCGACACCAGCAGGCCGAACACGGCGTACGTTTCCACCAGCGCCGGCAGGATGATGGCGCGGCCGAACTGGTCTTCCTTCTTGGCGATCAGATTGATGGCGGAGGCGGAGGTATCGCCTTGGTACTTCGCCGACATCATAAGCACGATCCCGAGCAGCGAACCGACGAACGCGAGGGCGATGCCCACGCCCGGGGTCAAGGTCTGGGCGCGCGCCATATCGCCGGCGATGCCGGTGAACGAGGACGCCAGGAAGGCGTAGACCATTCCGTACAGGCCCTGCGTGCCGGGGAGGAGAATCAGCAGAAACACCTTGCCGAAAAGGCCGGGCTTTTCCGACAACACGCCGGCGCCCTGGCCGGCGGCGGTGGAAATGCCCCAAGCGCTGCCGACGCCGCCGAGGGACAGCGCGACCATCGCGCCCAACACGGTCCAGCCAATGCCCGAATCCATGAAGTAGAACTTTAACAAGTCCATACCATAATCCTCCTCATTCGAATTTTATGTCCACCGTTTCGCTGTCGAACCCATAGGGTTTGTAGGCGTAGCCGCCGGACTCGTAAAACCTGCCGAAGAATTCCAGCATCACCAGACGCGCCGAATGCACGAAGGCGCCGAGCGCGCTCAGGAAAAAATTCATCAGGTGGCCGAGGACGAGGATCACCACCGCGATAATGCCGCCGACGAAGGCGATCTGCCCGCCAAGCTGCGCCAGCATGTTGAAGGTCGAACCCAGCGCCGCGCCGGTGAGGGCCAGGGCCATGAGGCGGGCGTAGCTGATGACGTCCCCGAGGAAGGCGCTTGCGCCGTACGCGCCGACGATGCCGTACAGGCTGATGACGCCGACGACGATCCTGAGGAGCCAGTTGGGCTGGTCGCGCCCCTGGGTGAGTATCAGCCCGAAGCCGGAAAGGATCGCCAAAACCCAGAAGTGGATGAGCCCGGTCGCGCCGGCGGCGATGATGAAGCCGAAGAAGCACATCCACAGAATGCCGTCTGAGAACGCCCCCATCCTGTCGCCCCGGCGCCAGTTGAGGTAGGTGCGCACGCCCATGCCGTAGAACTGCGTGGCCACGCCGATGCCGACGGCGATATAAAGGGCAAGCTGCGAATCCTTGATCGGGTCGATCACCGCGAGCGACGTCCGCACCTTGTCGAACCCTTCCATGCCCGGGATGATGGAGGACACGTCGCCGAAGAACGATCCGGTAAGAACGCCCATGATCATGGTGACGATGCCGCAATAGACGAAGACCTGGAAAAAGTCCTGGAGCCCGGACTGATCCCTATACCTCCGTTTGAGCCACAGCATGAGGAGGATCAACAGCAGGCCGTAGGCCGCATCGCCGAGGCAGATGCCGACGAACAGGAAGAAGATGGTGGCGACGAAAACGGTCGGATCGACGCCGGCGTAGGCGGGAAGGCCGTACATCTTCACCAGTAACGAGGCGGGGCGCAGCCACTTGTTCCACTTGAGGCTGATGGGCGGATCCTCGCCCTCCGGCGCCTCGGCGGGCAGCATGGACGCGCCGGGCACGGCTTTTTCGAGATCGGTGGAAACTTCGGCCAGGCGTTCCGTCTTGACGTAGCCGCGGGTCACGAACAGGTTCCCGCTTTCCGTCATGCGGGTCTGCGCGACCTTGAGGTTTTTCTCGCTTTCCCAGTGACCGGCCGCGAGGCCGGCCTTTTTTATCCACCGGTCGGCGAAGGCGGCGGACTCGCCGCGCAGGGCGTCGAGCGCCGCCTGGACGTCGGCGATTTCCCGGCCGACCGCCGCCAGCTCAGCCGCCGCACCCCGGTCGACCTTGGGGAGCGGGTAAACATGCAGGCCGTGATCGTCGATAAGTTCCTTGATCCCGCCGGCGTTGCTTTTCGGGGTGACCAGGGCGTAATAGGACTGGGTCTGATCGGAAGTCAATTCCCCGGCCATGATCATGTCGCCAACGCGGGAGTCGAGCAGAAACGCCTTTCCGCCCTGGCCGGATACGGCCACGACGACGAATTCCACATTCCCGAGGTTTTCCAGCTTCGGCAGGTCGTCGCCGAGGAACGCGAACTGCCGCACCGCGTCCTGGTGGGTGTTGAGGCGGTTCAGCGCATCCTGGCGCTCCTCCATTTTGGAACGCAATTCGCCAGTTTCCCCATACAACCTGTCGACGTCCGCCTCGCGAATGGCGGCGTCGATCTCGCTTTTCGTCCCCACCACCTTGATCGGAAGCATCGAGTCGATGAAATCCGGCTTCCTGGCGCGGAATTCCTGGCAGAAGGAGACCACGGAATTGATGCGGGCGAGCACGGCGTCCGCCTTGGTGGAATCGTCAGGGAGGTTGGCGAAGCGGGAGGTCCATTCCTCCGCTCCCTCCTCAATCGGCATGACGTGAAAAGCGCGCGCCGAATACAACCATTTCAGAAGCGGATCCTTATCCGCCGCCTTGCCGAGAACCGCGACATGCGTCATTGGTTCTATCATGCGTTGACTCCGGAATCCAACCCCATTCGCCGCCACCGCGGCATTGCCTTTTCCGCCCCCGGGGCCGCAAAAACCGCCGCGCTATTTCCCGGCCAGGGCGTTCATGACCAAGGCGACGCCGCTGTCGTACGCGGCCTTGGAAACGTTTTTCAATACCTCCAGGGCGGCATCGCCGGAAGCGGTCAGTTCCTTGATCTTCTTATCGCGGACTTCGGCGGCTTCCCCCTCTATCCGGTTCACCTGCTCGGCCGCCGCGGCTTCGGACGTCCTCCAAGCGGCCGCGGCCTTTTCCTTGGCGTCGGCAACCAGTTTTTCGGCGCGGAGCCTGGCGTCGGCCTGGATAACTTCGGCCTCGCGCTCAATGTCCAGCACAGTCGTTACCAGGGAGGGTGGCATTGTTTAATCCTTATAACAGGCGACGTTCAAAGGAAATCGGGCCAACCACCGCCCGATTTCCTTTGAAGTTTCAACTGAACGTTTGCAAATTGGGCATTCAAACCGCCGAATGCCCAATTTGTAAAAATCACAACCATTGCGGCACAGGCGTTTTCGTTTTTTGCAAAGCGGCGATTGACGATTTAATCGCCATTTTGCAAAACTTAAGTCCAGAACTAATGCTTTTTAGTATAACATCGGCTTGGGGCGTGTAAAGAAAAAGAATCTGAAAAAGCCGGAAATAGATAAAATTTTCTTCAAGTGGACTTTTAATGCGAGCGGGCAATGCCGTGTGGCGCAGGAGGAGGAATTTTGCAAAACTTCAGTTATGCCATCAAAAACGCACTTCCCCGACGGCGGATGGACGCGCTTGGCGAACATCGGCCATTGGCGCAAAGCCTGCTCCCGACTCCTTCGATTATTCCTGATATCTCCCCTCGCTCCGCCGCTTTTCGGCCGCTGGCGAGATGCGGCTGCCTTCGACGCAATCAAGCCCCGCGCGTTCGATCTGGCCTTTGATATAGTCGACATGGGGACATCGAGGTCCGTGGTGATTGCTGTGCGTGATGCAAGTGGACAAATGGACACGGACCATGCCGCTGTAGGTCTGCTCCCGTTTTTTAAGACCTTTCTTCAGATTGATCAGCTTGCGCAGGGTCGCCCGACCGGGACAACCGCCGCAGGACATGGATAGGTAACGGATGTTGCCGGTCGCCGGATTATAATGCCCCCCGTTTTTAGGACCACTGCCCAAGGAAAGCAGCCGACCTATATTTATGTCGATAGGAGGCTGTTTATGAAGACGGGCAAACGGCGGCACACGGCGGAGTTCAAGG
>JAISXA010000100.1 GCA_031270685.1 Planctomycetota bacterium | reverse complement strand
TCGGCGGTATCGCCCGACCTAACGAAAAATCAACCCATTGACCCGTAAGCAGTAACATCTTTGGAAATCGGGTGGTGATTGGCCCGATTCTCCAAAAGTCCACTTCGAGGAGTTTGAACTCGAGCAGGGAGAGGAGCAGGGTGATCTCGTTCTTGGCGAAAGAGTCCTGGGACAGGTTGACGCCGAGGGCGTTTCATTCGCCAAGGCGGTCCTCGAAGGCGTCGCGCTGGCGGGAGTGCGCCAGAAGCTTCCAAGTGGACATTGTGCATGGTTGCCGCCTCCATCACAACAAAACCGCCAGCAGCACGGCCGCTACCAGCGACGCTCCGGTCGCGGCCAGCATCCAGGTGGCGAGGCGCTTCATTTCCGTCACCGTCGCTTCGCCAGCCGCCTTCTGCTCCGCCACTGCCCTGGCGGTTGACTCCGACACCAGGGCGACCACCTTCCTCGCACCCTCGTCCATGGCCTGGCCCATGGAGTCGCGGGCGGCGGCGAGGGCGGAATTCAGGATGATATTTGCCGAGCCCTTGGCGTCGTCCCGCCACTGGTGGGCGAGGACGGCGTGCTCCTCGCGGTACTGGTCGAGCATGGCCATGATAGCGGCGGACTGGTCCTCGATGACCCGGTTCATGATCACCGCGAGGACAATCACCGGGTCGTCCGGCTTGATGTGGACGTTTTCCCTGGCGGCATCCCCGATTATGGCCTTGATAAGGGCATCCATCCTGTCGCCGCTCATAGGCATACCCTCGACATCTCCACCCAAAAGTCGACTACTTAAACCACTGTCTTAAATTCCCGGGCCATTATAGAATCCGCCGCTCACCGATGGACAATTGGCATTGTCGAAGATGAATTTGCCGAAGGATAGGCGTTGCCGATTGCGCATCAGCAGGTTGCGCAATTCCAGGAAGAAATCGAAGTATATCCCCGACGCGTAATCCGGAAACGTCCAAGGCAGGGAGACGAACCGCCCCTTCGCGTATTGCAGCGTGACCTCGGCGTAAACACCCCTGGAAAGATAGATGCGGTGCGAGAAGTTCTTCGCGCTCGCCAGGACGATCTTGTCCGGCGCGAGATAGCCCGGATCAAGATTGACCGGCCTTGGCCACGGTGGCCCGATCCGCGCGGCAAGCTCCCCCTCGATCGCGTTCGTCGCCGTTTTCAGGCCGGCCAGGCCGTCGGGCGGAAACGGCGAAGCGTAGCCGAAAAACGCGCGCAGCGGCGTCGACCCAAGTTCCCGCCGGTAATACTGCGTGAAGACGAACGGCGCCGGCGCCAGTTCGACGGCGGCCGGCCCGAATTCGCGCCCCAAAACGACCCTCGCCTCCGACAACGCGCGCGCGTCGGCGGCAAGCGCCCCGATAAACATGAGGACGCTCTCCGCCTCACGCGCCGTCGCCATCGCCCTCCCCTTTGCGGAGCGCCGTCGCGAGGGCGGCATGTCTTGCCTCAATCCCGGGGAAAAGAAGCGCATTCATCCAAAATGTTTGAAAGCCGACCTTCCCAAGAAAAATGGCAAAGCGTTCCGCCTTCACGCCGGCGTTATTCGAAGATGCCGTCGACAAGACCTTTGACGCGCAGACCCATCGCGATTATCTGGTCCATTTCCACCACTTTGAGGCCGGATTCCTCCTGCAGGCGAAGGAGGTAGTCCCGCCATTCCCCGAAGCTTTTCATCAATTCGTTCGCTATGGGTTCGGTGCGGCCGTCCCCGTCGTAGTTCTCCCTGCGCCGGCGGGTGATTTCCGGCATGAGGATGGAAAAGCGGCACAGCCACGCGAGAAGCTGCAGGCTAAGGTACGAGCCGGCAAGCGTGGTTTTGTTGCGGGTGAGTCCGGAGGCGACGTTTTCCAACTTCCCGGCGGTCAGGTTGATGTTTTGCACCACCTCCTGCCATTCTATGCCGGCGAGGAGTTCCGCGTCCTGCTGCGCGTCGGGCCAAACGCCGTAAGCGATTTCGCGAAGGCGCCGTTCACCGGCGGCCGCGATTCCCGGAGGGAAGACCCTGTCCTGGACGCTCCACAGGTCGAGGATGTCCGGGGCGGATTCGCCGTACAGAAGTTCGGTGAAGGCGCGGGCGGCGGCCTTGGCGCGCGATGGAACGCCCCAGGCGATGATTACGCCGATGGCGGCCGCGGGAAGGAGGTTTTGCCAGGCGTGGCTTACGCCGACGTCCCGGAATGAAACGAAAATATCCTTCGTTTCCCGGCGCTCGAGCCATCCGCAAGCCGAGTCGAGGCTGGCGGAGAACGCATCCAGGCTGTACGACGAAAGGCCGGCGAAAGACCCCGCCACCTCGAGGCGGAGGGGAAGCGAGGCCGCCGAAGCCTCGGGTTGTTCGGTGCCATTCATGCGTCGCCAGCCAACGAGGGCGGAATTCCCGCGCACCGCTTCCGCAAGGCCGCCGCGCTCGATGAAACCGGCGTCCACCTCGAGCTGGTCGAGGCCGAATTCCCCGTCGAACACCGAAGCCGCCAGGCGCCCGGCGGCTCCGGCGGAAAATTCGTCCGGGCAGGGGTCGTCGAGAGCGGCCCGGGTCGCACCGAACGCCCTGGCGATGGTGCGGATCTGCGTCCATGCGTTGCGCAACCCCATTTCGCCCGAAAGGATGCAGCCGAGCAAGGGCAGCCTGACGGTGACGGTCACGCCGAGGGATTTCGTCACCTGGATGACCTGGGAGAGATCCGGCAGCGGCGAGCTGGAGAAATCGGCGGGGAGTATCCAGTCGAGCGCGTTCGCCTTGAAGGTCGTGACGAAGGAGACGATCTGGTACACGAGGCCGGGACCGATCTCGCCGGGACGCAGTTCGACCGCGATGCCCCTTCTTTGGCACTCCGGATAATCCTGGATGACGACGCCCGGGATGGCGACGTCGGCGTGGCGCATGACAAGCATGGCCATGGTCTGCAAGCCGAACACCAGGCCATCGCGGTTTTTCGCAACGATGACGGCGTTTGAACCGATGTTGATGACGTATTCGTCGGGCCGGGTGGGGACGGGGAGGTCGGCCGTCAGATCCGGACGGAGCCGTTGCAGATCCTCGTAGAGCGCCGCCAGCACCGCGCCGGCGGGAAGAACCGCGGGCACGCCCTCGAGCATGGTGCAGCCAAGACCGCTGCGCCCGGCAAGCGCTTCGCCCAACACCGATCCGGGAGCGGTGAGCGGTGCGCCGTCGCAGGGAAGAAAATAGATCGCCAGACCTTTACGCGGACTATATGCGCCCGTTCCCGGGGTGAACGAAGCCACTCCGGGGGAAAGACCGGCCAATGTTTCTTCCAACCGCCGCATACCGCTTCCTCAACCTGAATCGGCGTAATATCATATTTTGCACCGTCCCTCCTCGCGGCTGGCTGGTGCAAACGGATAAATCTATGCCTGCTTCAGTGGACTTTTAAAGAAAATCAAACAAACCGCCGTTTGATTTCCTTCGAAGTTTCAGGGCGTTCGTTTCAGCTGCGTTTTTTTGCAACGTCGCGGGTTTGGGTCGAGTTGGCGAAAAAACAACCCATTGAAACGAAAGCGGTTGAATCTTTAAAGGAAATCGGGCGGTGGTTGGCCCGATTTCCTTTAAAAGTCGACCAATAGCCAAGCGAAAAAAATCCACACGTCCGGAATTTTTTTTGAATTGAATCTTAATTTTTGCAAAATGGCGATTAAACGGCCAATCGCCACTGTGCCGCAAGGATTGTGATTTTTATAAATTGGGCATTCGGCGGTTTGAATGCCCAATTTGC
>JAISXA010000077.1 GCA_031270685.1 Planctomycetota bacterium | reverse complement strand
TCCACCGACGCCAGGGCGCCGTTTGCGTGGGCGATGCCGGCGACCGCCTTGACGTCGCTGACTTTGAGCGTCGGGTTGGAAGGCGTTTCAATGTGGATCAGTTTCGTGTAATGTAAAACCCTCGTCATGACGCGCCGGCTGCGCTTTTGAAAATCATGGACATTTGCGGGGGCCAGGCAATCATGTCGCTTCCTTTTTATTCTATTCCGACGGCATGAATTTTCAATCCCCAAGGGCGACGCGGAAAAATAAGCGGGAAGCCGCCGGGAGCATGGCCAACCGGGATGCGATGGACGTCATTGCAATATTTTTTTCAGAACCGGCCGGGAAGAGGTTCCGGTTTTCTGATAGGCGGTTTTCAGGTGGGTTTTGACCGTGTTCAGACTGATGTGAAGTTCCCGGGCGATTCCGTCGTAGGTGAATCCTTCCGCCATGAGACGAATCGTTTCGTACTCGCGGCGGGTGAGGCCGAACTTTATTTTGTCCGGCGCCGCGCCGGCGATCGCCCGGCGCCCGGCGTCCATCCGTTCCGCCAGGGCCAGGATGGAGGCCGCGCATTCGGAATCCACTTCCGGGAGCAGGCGTTCCATCGGTTCCCCGATCAACTCGCGGTATTCCGCGAAAGGCAACAGCAGCCTGTCCGGCAGCGCCAAATCCAGCGCCTTGCGCAAGGAATCCGTGGCCGCCTCGTATTCGCCGCGCATGTTCCGGGCGGCCGCCTTGTGGATAAGGCCATATATCAGGGCCAGGGGGTAGTGCAAGCCGGCGGCGAGACCGAGCGCGGCATCGCTCTCGCCAAGCAGCCGTTCCGGCTTTCCCGCGAGCAATGCATACCGGGCGCGGCACAGTTCGGCAAAGGGCAGCGCCGGGACGAACAGCCGCCTGGCCAAAGAGCCGGGATCGCCCTCGCGCAGCCATTCCGACATGTCGTCCGGGCGGTGGATCAGGCCGGCCAGAAAGGATCTGGCCATGTCCGCCGCGAACCGGTTGGATTTTTGCGGGCATTCCTCCGCGATCAGGGTCAGGCTTTCCAGCGCGGCGGCAAAGGCGGCGGCGCTTCCGCGCAGAGCCGCCAGCCTGCCGAATAAGAACTCCACGCCCAGCAAAACGCTTGTCTGCCCCCGCGCTGCCGCTTCATGCCGGGTCTTGTGCCCAAGGATTTCCGCCGCTCCGGCGTCGCCCCGGCAGAGCAGCGCCTCCGCCTCCATCAGTTCGGCCCCGCCGCAGCCGTGTCCCCCGGTCATGCCGACATAATAGGGGCAATACCTTTTCATGTCGGCAATCTCCCCGTCCAGCCGCCCGGGTTCGCGGTGATACATGAAAAGGACGGACACATTGCCGAAGGTCCAGGAGTTGTCCGGACGCGTGAGGGCGGTTTTGCCGCCCGTCAGTCCGGAAGCGCGGCGCATGCGCTCCCCCATTTCCGCGATGTTGTTATAGCGGCCGAAGGCTTCGAGCAGCAGAAGTTCCCCCCGCAGATAATCCCGCCCTTCCTCCGGCACGTCCGTTTCCACCAATCCGGCCATTTCCGCGCACAGGGCGGCGAACTCCCTATGGCAACCCTGGCCGAAAAATTCGAAAGCCAACTGGAGGCATGACAAGGGATGGCGGACTTTCATCCCTTTCGTGCAATGGGCGGCGATATCGCGAAGCGCCTCCGCATAGGCGATGTCCGGCTTGTCCAGCAACCGGTTGTCCTCCATGCCGCACAGGTCGAGAGCCAGTATCTTCCCGAAGTCGCGCAGCCGATAGTACAGGGCGATGGCCGCTTCCCGCCCGCCGCGTTCGGCGCACCAATCCCCGGCCGCGTACAGCATGGTCCGTTGTTCGCTTTCCGGCAGTTCGGCGAATCTGGCCCGGGTGAACTCCAAAAGGGCGTTGTGCGGATAATACACGCCGGAAGCGGCGTCGAAACGGAGCAGGGCGTTTTGCCGCAGGGCGGCCATCGCCCTGGCGGGAAGCGGCCGCCCTCCCTGTTCCCGTTCGAGGAAAAATGAAGCCTGCGCGCGCGAAAAACGATCAAAGGGGGAAAGCCGCAGCAGGAAACTCCTTCCGGAATCGTCCAGACTGTTCCAGATGACATTCCGAATCAGGCCGTCAAGGCTGGAAGCCGGGGCGAAGTCCCCATTTTCCCGCCAATGCCGCAAATGCAGGGCCAGGGCGATCATCCAGCCTTCGGCGCGCCGGTGCAATTTTTCCGCCTCCTCCCCGCTCAGCGCGATGCCCGCCCTGGCGGCATATTCCCTGGATTCCTGTTCCGTCAGGCGTAAATCGTCGGCGCCCAGGCGCAAATATCCGGCCTTTTCATAAGCCATAACGCTTGTTTCAAGCGGGCGGGCGACAATGACCAGATGCAGGAGGGTGGAATCATGCTCCAAAAAAGCCTCCCAGACGGACACGGGCGCAAGTCCGGCGATATGCTGAAAATCGTCCAGCACCAGCCAGGAAGGATTGGAACAGCGTATTTCCCGCAGGATATCCGCCGCCTCCCCGGCGCTGTCCCCGTCCGGAGGTCCAAGGGCAAGAAGCGCTTTTCCGGCATGTCCGTCGATATTTTGCAAGCATTGGCAAAAGCGTCGCCACGCGGCGCGCGGAGTTTCCTCGGCGCAGACGTGCCGTGTCCAGGACGCGCCGTCGGGCAGGCGTTTCCGCAAAAGATTCTGCGCGAGCGTCGTTTTGCCGTAACCGGAAGGCGCCTCGATCAGCACGCTGCGCATGGTCGCGGCTTCGCGCAGTTTGGCTCGCAACCGGGCAGAAAAATACGGGCTGTCGGCGCGTCTTGAATGTGCCATGCGGTTCCCTGCCGCTGTTTTTACCAAGACGGGAGTATGCGGGCTTTTGAAAAAATCAATCGAACCTCCGATTGATTTCCTTCAAAGTTTCAGGACGTTCGTTTCAGAACCGTTTAACTGCGAACAACAAGGCATGGTAGGCGGGATGCGTGTCTTCCGCAAGAAAACTTCGGCAGGAACATGAAAAATCACCCTTTCCGGGTGATGCGGCGGTTCGCGCAACTTCATAAAATTTCTGAAAGACGAAAAAAGTTGAAAGAAGCGGTTCCCACGCGGCAAGTTATCGGACGAAGGCCGACAAGTGGCGGCCGGGCGGCGGAGACTCTCCGCGGGGATTACCGCAATATTCAACTGGCGCGAAAGGCTATGGTATGTGGAGAAGACGGCTGGGATTTGCGTTGTTGTGCCTTTTTCTTATCGGTCGCGCGGCCGTGGCAGCGGAAGGGGAACCGGCCGGCGCAATCCTCCCCCTGGTGTTGAAGGCAGGAACGGGAAGCGTGGACGTGAGTCGGCCGGACGGTTGCCTCCTCCAATCGCTTCCCTATGCCGGCGACGAGCCGGACGACGATAACCGCGACTATTTCGCCTTTGTCGAGGACATGGACTTCGACGGCTTCCCCGACCTCGGCGTCCTTTTCTCGCAAGGGATGCAGAACATTTATTACGATTGCTGGCTGTGGCGTGAGGAGGCCGGTTGCTTCGTCAAATACGAGGGCATGCGCGATGCGGCGAGTCCCCGTTTCGACCGGGAACGCAAAAGAGTGCTTTCCTTCGAGCATATTTCGGCCTCCGACAGCGTGGAGACCGAATATGCCTGGGAAAACGGGCGGCTGATTCCCATGAAGCGGATTACCCGGGAAATTTCCAGTGACGAAGGGAACCTCGTCATCCGCTTGTTTGCACGGGGCGATGACGGGGAATTGCGCCTGTCGAAAGAAAAGACTCATTCATTGGATGAGTTGGATTCATGCGAGGCATGGGGAGTGGAATCTGATTACCAGCTTTTGGAAGAAAGACCGTCCCGGGAGACGGTCCAATTACGGGACGGGGAAGGAATCCGCGAAATCCCCCTCGTCAACAACCTTGGGTTTGGGCTGGCGGCCGTCTATGCCCACGCCCCCGGCCACGAGCCATGGAAAGTCGCCGGCCCCCTGCCGGACGGCGAAACCGCCAGGGTCGACGCCTCGACCCTTCGGGCCAGCCGCAGGCTGATTGTTGAAAAGGCGGAAAACGGGAATGCGGAGGCGCCGGATCTCCAGTTTTTCAATGACTCCTACCTGGAGGACGTCGAGCGGATGGAGTTGGCGTTTCGCGAGTTCAGAAACGTCGAGGAAAGGATCCCCGCGCTCCTGACCGTCGAGAACGGGCGGAAGAACGCGGCGATCGCCGGCTTGCCGTTCGATATTTTGCTCAGCTTCCTGGAATCGGAAAAGGAGTTGGACGCCGGGCGCTATGCGGAACTGATGTTTCCCTTGGCGGCGGACGGCTGGGAAAGCTATGAGTTCGCGCTGGCGTCGGGGAGCGCTTCCTGGCGTCTTCTCCCGCCGGGCCCGGTTTTCCGCAGGGGCGGGGATGGGCGAAATTACCTTTCGGACGTAGCGTTTGCAGCCGACCTAACCCGACAGGCGCTGTTTGGATTCCTTGATGAATTTTACGGCGCACGGGTTATGCCAAGAACCATCCGTTTGGGAGACGGAACCACCTATGCCTTCGGCGGGGAAGCAAAGGAATATCCCGACGCCATCCCGGCCGGCGGAACGGGAGGGGCGGACGGCGGGAGTCCATGGGAAATCCTCAAGGAACGCCTGGGCGGATGGATCGACAGGCACTGCCCGCCCGAACAACCGGACATGCGGTTGTTTCTTGAATCACCCGAAGCGCGGTATGAATTGTGGTTCAATTCCGGGACGGACGCGGCGGAATTCCGGTTTCAACGCCGGATCGCTGGGGTTGCGGATCGGGATACTGATCACGCGGCGGTGGCGGCGGAAGGGGAGGCGGCCGGCGCCGCCATTCCCTTTGTCTTGAAAATAGGGGCGACAAGCGTGGACGTATACCGTCCGGACGGCTCCCTTCTTCAAGCGCTTCCCTGTGGCGGCGACGAACCCGATGACGACAACCGCGACTTCTTCGCCTTCGTCGAGGACATGGACTTCGACGGCTTCCCCGACGTCGGCGTCCTATTTTCGCAAGGACAGAAAATACTTTACGACGCCTGGCGGTGGCGGCCGGAGGCGGGAGCCTTCGTCAGGTACGAGGGGATGCGCGACATACCGAGCCCACGCTTCGACCCCGAGAGCAAAAGAGTGACATCCTTCGAGCTTGCCGGTCGCGGCGAGGCGAAAACCATCTTCGCCTGGGAAAACGGCGAACTGGTTCCGCTCGAACAAACGGTGCAATATTTGGACGACGACGGCGGGAAAATCGTTATCAGCCGGTACGCGCGGGGAGCCGACGGGGAACTGCGACTGGTCGGCGAGGAAAGACGCCGGGTGGAGGAGATGGGGGATTGCGAAGACGACGTCCTGGACGACGCCTCCTACCGGCCGGATTTGCCGGGTCTCAACCTCTTTCTCAATCCTCCGGCCGACCCGCTCGACGTCGCCGTTCTCCCGAACGGCGAATGGTGGTTGTGGCGGGCGGACGAGGACAGGACGCTCTTTATCGAATCGCGGCGGCTGCCGGCTTTGGACTACGAAAAAGAGGCGGCCGAACGCCTCGTCCGGACCGGATGGCCGATGGCGCGGGAAATCGCCGTCGCGCCCTTTTCGGCGCTGGCTGAAAAAATAACTTATCCCGCCTTCAAGGCGGAGTTCCTGGTCGGGGAAAACGAGGACACCCGGCAGTTCGTCGCCGCGCTTGTCTTTACCGAAGAATGGAGCTTCTGGTTCGTCCTTTACGCTTCCGCCGACGAACTGCTTGGTCCCCCCGACGCCGGCGCGGACGCGGATGCCGTCGTCGGCAACGAGCGCTTGCGCAAGTACATGGAAAAGCTGTTGCTCGACATCGATGCCGTCGATCCGGCAGGGGGCGATTTTCTGCCCTCCTTCGGCATTCCCGTATATATGACCGGCGCCGACTCCACGTTGCGGATAAGCGTGATGGACGCCCTTATCCGGATCAAGAAAGTCGCCGGCCCCGAGGATTCCCCCTGGCTTGGCGAAGGCGGGATCGCCTACCGCTACGACGGCCCCGGAAGCGCCGCCGGCAAGCCGGCCCTCCTCTTTTCCTTCGGGGCCGACAGCCGGGAAAAATTCACCGCCGAGCGGCGTTACGCCGTCGACGATGCGGGGCTGGTTTATGAAATGGACGTATTGGCCGGAGGGGAGTACTGGCAGTTGGAAGACGCGCCGCCCTCATGGTGGGGTGAATACACCGCCGGCGAAAAGGCGCTCTACATAGGCAACTATCGGGAGGGACCGTATGGAATGTATTTCATCTGCTCCTTCTCGGTCGGCGGGATCGAACAGGCCGATCTGACCGTGCCGGCGCGGGGCCGGACCGCTTCAGGGTACGGTCTCGTTTTTCAACTCGCCGGGGACGACTCGGAGGTGACGGTGTCGCTCGACGAAGACTGGGGGGAAATGGACTTGGGCGAAGCCGCGAAGATGCTGGTCGGGAACTATGTGCGGGCCGAATCGGCCGGGCCGGAACTCACATACGAGGGGTATTACACCTTGAAAAGCGACGCCTTCGACGGCTACCTGACGGTTGAGCAAACCGGCGGGGAAAACTTCTACGCCGTCCATATATTCGCCATTCAAAAAGGCGGCGCGAACAACAGCGGCGAGGTGGACGGCGGCGGCAAACTCGTCGGAAATAAAATCCTGGTGGAGTACGGGGGCGGCATTCCGGACCCGGACGCAACCGTCGAGGTGATTTTTGACGGCGAAACGGCGAAGGTGGCGACCTCCGAAGCTTTCAAAGGAAGCGGCTGGCTCGGGGCGGGCGTGGTCCTTGATGGAGAGTACGCGCGAGAGAAGAAATAGAAGTTTTGCAAAGTGGCGATTAAACCGCCAAGCGCCACTTTGCAAAAAATAAAAACGCTTGTGCCGCAGGGATTGTGATTTTTACAAATTGGGCATTCGCGGTTGAAGGCCCAATTTGCAAAAGTTCAAAGGAAATAACGAGATAAAGAAGCGCGACGGGGTGAAGGGATTCAATTTCGGAGATATTCAGGAGAAAAGGGAGAAAGAGATGAAAAAACTTATGGCGCTTGCATGTGCGGTTGCG
>JAISXA010000066.1 GCA_031270685.1 Planctomycetota bacterium | reverse complement strand
TAGCCACAGCCTGGAAGCCTGGAAGTCCGCGGGAATCAACCATGGACGCGGTCCCCGCGAACGCCCGGGGCGGCCCATCCGCGCCGCCGGCGCATCATGACGGGGGGTGAAGTGCGCCGGCGACGGCGACCGGCGGGGAGTACGATGTTTTTAGTGGACTTTTGGAGAAAATCAAACGAACCGCCGTTTGATTCTCTCCAAAGTTTCTTGGGGTTCCATTTTACGTCGGGAATTATTGCATGGTCGGCGCTATCGCCCGACAGGACGAAAAATCAACCCATTGGTCCGTAAACAGTAACATCTTTGGAGGAAATCGGGCGGCGGTTGGCCCGATTTCCTCCAAAAGTCGACTTTTACCGAAGTTTTGCAAAAAAGAGCATCGGCTGCCCGATCGTCTCCTCGATGGCGACGGCGACGATCGGCCTCGCCGTCGACGGCGGGCCGGTGCGGATCGACGCCAACGCCGCAACCTCGACGCTGGCGCCGGCGGCGCGGCTCCCCATGGCGCTGGCCAACCAGAAGCTCGCGATCCAGGCGGGCATAAAAATGGCCGCCGGATTCTACAAGAAGAACATCCGCCTGGTCAGGATCCGGGACACGCTCCACGTGGGGGAGTTTGAAATTTCCGAGGCCATGCTCGGGGAGGCGCGGCGGCATCCCCGGATCGGCGTCCTCGGGGAACCCGCGGCGTTGGCGTTCGATCCGGCCGGCAACCTGTTTTGACCGCCATGCCCGGTTCCGCGCGGGAAACGGAGGCAAAGGCCGGGCGCGAGTCGCCGCCCCGGAACGCTCCCCGCCGCGCTAGCGCCGCTCCGCCTTGCGGCCGTACGAATCGATGCCGACCACCACCAGGATGATGACTCCCTTGACCAGGTGCTGCACGTAGACCGGAACCCCCATCAGGTTGAACATGTTGCTGACCACGTTCAGCAGCAGCACGCCGACCAGGGTCCCGAAAACGCTGCCCTCGCCGCCGGAGACGCTGGCGCCGCCGATGACCGTCGAGGCGATGGCGTCCATCTCGTAGCCGTTGCCCGCCAGCGGCGTGGCCGAGTTCAGCCGGGACGCGTACACCACCCCGGCCAGCGCCGCCATGAAGCCGCCGATCACGAAGGTGAGGATGTGGTAATAATCGACGGCCACCCCCGAAAGCCGGCTCGCCTCCTTGTTGCCGCCGACGGCGCAGATGTAGCGGCCGGTCCGGGTGCGGGCGAGGATGAACTGCCAGAACAGGACCATGGCGGCGAGCAGGATGATCGGGAAGGGGATGCCGAGCGGCTGGCCGCCGCCGATGTACTTGAACGCCTGCGATTCGCCCACCAGCGGATAGCCGCCGGTGTAGATGTAGGTAAGGCCCCGGACGATGGTCATGGTGCCGAGGGTGGCGATGATGGGAACGATGCCGACGACGGCGGCGAGAACGCCGTTCGCCAGCCCGATCGCGGCACCCGCCAGCAGCGCCGCGGCCACCGCCGCCGGCCAGGGCAGGTGGCTTTGCATCCCGATCGCCACCGCCGCGGTCAGGGCGAGGATGGGTCCGACCGAAATGTCGAAGCCGCCGCCGATGATGACAAAGGTGGTTCCGATCGCCATCAGCCCGATGATCGAGCTCTGGCGCAGGATGTTCAGGATGTTCCTGGCGGTGAGGAAATCCGGCGTCACCAGCGAAATGATTACCGCCAACCCGCAGAAAATGACCAAAATGCCGTAGCGGCGGAAGAACGTCCCCGCCGCCGCGCCTCCGGACCGATCCCGATTCATCATGTCTCCGCCCCAAGCATGCGCGCCATCACGTCCTCCTGCCGGGCTCCGCGCGGAAACTCCCCGACCAGGCTTCCTTTTCTCATGACCAGGATGCGGTCCGACACCTCGAGGATCTCGGGGACCTCGGAGGATATGAACAACACCGCCTTGCCCTGCTCCGCGACCTTGCCGACCAGGCGGTAGATCGCCCGCTTGCTGCCCACGTCGACGCCGCGCGTCGGCTCGTCGAGGATAAGCACGTCCGGATCGGCGAGCAGCCATTTGGCGATGACCACCTTCTGCTGGTTGCCGCCGCTCAGGTATTTCACCCGCTGGCCGGGACCGGCGATCCTTATGGACAGCGACTCGACCATGCCGGAGCAGGCGGCATCCTCCTCCGCGTCCCCTATCAACTGGCCGCGGCAGAACTTTTCAAGCGCGGCGAGGGTGATGTTCCGCTTCACCGACTGCTCCTGGATCAGCCCCTGGGTCTTCCGGTCCTCGGGCAGGAACCCGATCCCCGCCGCCTTGGCGGAACGCGGGCTCAACCGCTTCGCCGCGCCGCGCACCAGAATCTCCCCCGCGTCCGGGCGGTCCGCGCCGAACAGCAGCCGGGCGAGTTCGGTCTTCCCGGATCCGATCACCCCCGCCAAGCCGACGATTTCGCCCCGGCTTAGCGACAGGCTCGCGTCCCGCACCGCGCCCCGCCGCGACAGGCCCGCAGCCCGCAGCACCACTTCCCCGCCGGGGACGCGCCGGGCGCCGGCGCCGCCCCCCCCCGCGCCCTCCGCGCCGCCCGCGCCGAGCATCAGTCCCACCACCCGGTCGGCGGTGGTTTCGGCCATGTCCATGGTCGCCACCCGCCCGCCGTCCTTGAGCACGGTCACCCGGTCGGCGATGCGGAACAATTCGCCCAGGTAATGCGTAATGTAGATGATGGAAATGCCCCGGTCGCGAAGATCCTGCGCCACCCGGAAAAAACCTTCCATTTCGCCCGCGCTCAGGCTGTCGGTCGGTTCGTCCATGATCAGCAGCCGCGCGTCGTGGGCCAGGGCCTTGACGATCTCGGTCAGCTTCCGTTCGGCCGGCCCGAGGGCTTTGACCTTGCGGTCGGCGGGAAGGGTGAAACCGGCCCCGGCGCACAACTCGGCGAAACGCTCGCGCTCCCGGTCCCGCCGGCAGGCGGCGAACCATCCCGACACCGGCTCGATGCCGAGGAACACGTTTTCCATGACCGTCAGGGTCGGGACCAGGCTGGTTTCCTGGTGGATGACGGCGATCCCCTTTTCCAGCGCCTCGCCGGGCGTCGCCGCCTCGAACTCCCTCCCGTCGAACACGATCCGGCCGGAATCGCGCCGGTAGGCGCCGCAAATGATCTTGATCAGCGTCGATTTGCCCGCGCCGTTCTCGCCGACCAGCGCGTGCACCTCCCCGCGGCGGACGGAAAGGTCGACGTCGTTCAGAACCGGCACGGTCCAAAAAGACTTGTTCAGGGCGGTTATTTCCAGAATATTGTCGCTCATGAACGCGTTTTCGTAAAAAGCCGGGAAGGCGGCGGCCGGCCTTCCGCGACGATGCGGAGAAAATCGTCCGGCGTATAAAGGATGTTCCAGGCCAGGACCACCGCCGGCGCGGCGGAGAAGGCGGCGAGGCAACGCCGGATCCCATCCCCGTCCGGGTCCAAATCGAAGTCGGGATGCCGGACGCACTCGAAGCCGGGATGGATCGGAACGGCGGCGCTGCCGCGGGCGGCGGCGTATTCGGCGGCGGCGAACGCCAAGTCGACTCCGCCGCTTTCCAGTTCGTCCGCCGACCTGGGGACGGCGGGCAGCGAAAAGCTGCGCGCGACGAAGGCCATGACCTCCGGCCCGGAGAAACGCCCCCATTCCAGCAAGCCCCGGGCGAAACACGCCAACTCGAGCGGGAGCCCGGACGGACCGCGCGCCCGGCAATAAATCATGGGCTTGATCCAGTCGGCGAGGCCGCCGAGAAGCCGGAAATCCTGCCCGACCAGGGCGGCGAGGCTTGGCGTGAACAGGTCGAGCGCGACCAGCTTTCCCATCCCGCGCGCCAGGCGGGCGGGACCGGCGACCGCTTCCGCGAGGACCAGCGACCTGGCCGCCGCGAATTCCGGCAAACCGAAAGCGGCGAGCAGCGCCTGGAACGTCCCCCAGCGCCCGAGATCGACGTCGGTCGCCGACCGCAGCCGTTCGCGCAGGCCGCGGGCGTTGTCGCGCCACGCGGCGAGCGCCGGCGTTCGTTCCAGGCAGCGCGGGCAGAAGCAGGTGAACAGGTTTTCCAGCCCGTTGGCGGGCGAAGGATAACGGATGCGATCTAGGAAAACGCCGTCGTAGCCGGGGAGTTCGTCGCGGCAGCGCGCCCGGATCCGCCCCGCCTGCCCTTCCGCGAACGGACAGGCGAAGCGGAACGTCTCGTCGCCGCTTCCCAGCCGCGCCCAGGCGCCGGAACCGCCGGCGGGGCCGCCGCCCCAAGCGTTTTCCGCCAGGTCGCGCTCCGCCGGATCGAAGCCGGCGTCGGCGAGGACCGGCAGCCAGAGGTACAGGTCCAGGCCGAGTTCGCGGCAACGTCCGCGCACCAACCCGTCCAGCGCCGCATCGCCCGACGGCCAGAAAACCAGGCCGTCGGGCCGGACGATATCCGCCGCCCGGCCCAGGCGGTCGATTATTTCCCGAGGGGAGAAGCGCCCGCGTTCCGCCGCGCCCAGCGCCAGTTGGGCGTATACCCCGCGTTTCCGTCCCGATTCCGCCATTCCCCGCTACAGCTCCGGCTTGACGGCGTCGACGTTCGACTTGTCCACGATGATGGGGGTGATATCGATGACGGCGGGGATCTTTTCGCCCTTGAGCGTCTTGGCGGCCGCCTCGATCACCTGGTAGCCGATGCCGGAGATGGAGGCGTCGGTGGTCATGTCGATCATGCCGTTCTTGATGTAAGGCACGGTCTCGCGGCTGTACTCGAGGCCGGTGACGTACACCTTTTTGTCGACGCCCGCCTCGGCCAGGGCCTCGGCGGCGGCCGAGGCGGCGGCGTGCCACTGGCAACTGATCAGATCGACGTCCTGGCCGGTGCGGAGGAACGCCTCGACGGCCGAAAGCGCGCCTTCCTTCGTCCAGCCGGCGATGGCCTGGCTGTAAACGACCTTCCACCCGGGATGCTTGGCCAGGATGGAATTGAAGCCGGCGGTGCGCATCCGCTGCGCGGAGGTGCCGGGAGTGCCCTCGATATGCACGATGGCGGCCGTCCCGCGGTCGCCGAGAAGCTTTTCCGCCATTTCGCCCATCATCTCGCCCATGGTGTTGTCGTTTATGCCGATGAACGAGACGACGCCCTCAAGGGAGCCGTCGGGATTCGGCCCGAGCACATTGGTGAAGGTGATCAGGGGGATTCCGGCCCGATTGCACATTTCGACGGCCGGAAGGAGCGCCATGTTGTCCGCGGAACACAGGAGAAGGATATCCACGCGCTGGGCGACGAAGTCCTCGACCTGGTTCAATTGTTTCCCGGGATCCCATTCGGCGTCGGCGTACACCAGATCGATTCCAAGATCCCCGGCCGCCCGGTCCATGCCTTTTCGTTGAACCATGAAGAACTCGACGCTGCCGGGCAGGCTGACCGCCGCCCTGGGCTTCCTCTCCCCGGCGGGGACGACCAGCGCCAGCGCCAAAACCGTTCCCGCGATCATCGCGATGCCACGCATAGAAATTCCTCCCTTGAAACGACGAAATGCCGCTCATGCGGACAGGTATAACAGAATTTCGGCCGCTACGCACCAAAAAACATGAAGCGGACAAACGATTTTGCGGAACGGAACCGCCCTGGGGATATCCCCTGTATGGACTTTTGAAGGAAATCAAACAAACCGCCGTTTGATTTCCTTCAAAGTTTCAGGGCGTTCGTTTCAGTGGACTTTTGGAGAAAATCGGCTTGCGCGCGGGTCGGCAAACGCGTGTCGCGCGAAAAAAAACTTTCCTTTATTTTTTTATTGACTTTTTGCGGGTCATGATGAATTCATCTGTATCGATGCGGACTTTCACCGGTCGGCCCAGGCGTCGACTTTTAAAGGAAATCAAACGGCGGTTTGTTGGATTTCCTTCAAAAGTCCACTTTGAGAGATCATTGATCGCCGCACGTTCAATTTGATCGATTATCCCGATTTCCCTTTAACGTCCACCCCAGTGGACTTTTGGAGAAAATCGGGCCAACCGCCGCCCGATTTTCTCCAAAGATGTTACTGTTTACGGATCAACGGATTGATTTTTCATCAGGTCGGGCGATGCCGCCGACCATGCAATAATTCTCGACGGAAAATGGACCCTACGAAACTTTGGAGAGAATAAAACGGCGGTTTGTTTGATTCTCTCCAAAAGTCCCCCATCCCGGGAAACCCGCCGGTTTTGATTGGCGGTGCGTGGATTGCCGGGCAACGCCCCGGTGTCGACGCTTGATGTCCGGAAGCGAAGGATTGCTCCCGCCGACGTCCGGGCGGGAACGGACGCCGGCGTCGGGAACCGGGCGGATCCGGCCGGGGCGACCGTCAAAATGCTCCGAGAGGGAGGCGATGGCGGAAGAAATCAAGCTGGAGTTGCGGGGCATCTCCAAATCGTTTCCCGGCGTCAAGGCGCTTGACGGCGTTCACTTCGCCCTGAAAAAGGGGACGGTCCACGCCTTGTGCGGCGAAAACGGGGCGGGCAAATCCACCCTGATGAAGATTCTGGACGGCGTCTACCAGCCGGACGAGGGGGAGATCGTGCTCGACCGCCGGAAGATCGCCATAGAAAGCCCCATCCACGCCCGCGAACACCGCATCGCCATGATCTTTCAGGAGCTCACCTACGTTCCCGACCTCAGCATCGCGGAAAACATTTGCCTGGGGGCGTGGCCGATGAAACGGAAGGGCTGGATCGACTGGAAGCGCATCCGGCGCGACGCCGAGGAATTGCTGCGGCGCGAGCGGTTCCCCCATGCGCCGGAAACTCCGATGCGAAGCCTCAGCGTCTCCGACATCCAGATGATCGAGATCATCAAGGCGGTGAATCACAACGCCGAGATCGTCATCATGGACGAACCGACCTCGGCCTTGACGGAGCGGGAGGTGGCGCGCCTGTTCGAAACCATCGCCTCGCTCAAGGCGAGGGAGGTGAGCGTCGTCTACATCTCGCACAAACTGGACGAGATTTTCCGCATCGCCGACGAGATCACCGTTCTGCGGGACGGGAAGTTCGTCAGGACCATGCGGGCCGGCGAAGCGGACGAAGCCACGCTTATCGAGCTCATGGTGGGAAGGAAGTTCGAGAACCAGTTCCCGAAGGGGGAGGCGGCGATCGGGGAGGAAATCATGCGGGTCGAGGGGTTCACCCGCCGGGGCGTGTTTGAAAACATCGACTTCAATCTCCGCGCCGGGGAGATCGTCGGCTTCTTCGGCTTGATGGGGGCCGGCCGCACGGAAATCATGCGCGCCCTGTTCGGCCTCGACGGCTACGACGCGGGAAAAGTCGTCGTTCTCGGGCGGGAGGTCGCCGCCCGATCGGTGCCCGGAAGCATAGCGGCGGGCATGGCCATGCTCCCCGAGGACCGCCGGCGCTACGGGATCATCCCCATGCGGAGCGTGAGCGAAAACACCTCCGTCTCCTCCCTCAGCCGCTACCTGAAGAACGGCCGCTATCACAAGAAGAGGGAATTGGAGGACGTCCGGAACATCTGCGAGACGATAGACGTCAAGACCCCGTCCCTGGAAACGTTGATCGCCGCCCTTTCCGGAGGCAATCAACAGAAGGTTCTCTTCGCCAGATGGTTCCTGTGCGATCCGCGGATTCTCATTCTCGACGAGCCGACCCGCGGGATAGACGTCGGGGCGAAGAAGGAGATTTATCAGCTCATGACCGGCTTCGCCGGAAAAGGGAACGGCATCGTCATGGTTTCCTCGGAGATGCCCGAGTTGATCGGCATGTGCGACCGCATTTACGTGTTGCGCGAGGGGCGGATCACCGGACAGCTGGCGCGGTCCGAGTTTTCCCAGCCGGCGATCATGAATCTGGCCATTATGTGAACGCGGGGAGGAGGGTTCCGAACATGCGGCATGAAAACGCGGGCGGGTTCAATTACCGGAGGTTCATGGAAAGCTACAGCCTGGTCATGATCCTGGTCGTGTTCATGGCGGTGTGCAGCGTGGCGAACGACACCTTCCTCACCCAGACCAACATGCTCAACGTTTTCCGGCAGCAATCGATTGTCATCATCCTCGCCCTCGGCGAAATGCTTCTGATCATCGGCGGCATGCTCGACCTGTCCGCCGGATCCGTGCTGGCCCTTTCCGGGGTCCTGTCGGTCATGACCTTCAAGTCGGCCGACGCGCATTTCGCGGCCAATCCCGCGCCCGGCTCGACGGCCGTCTGCTTCCTCCTCGCCATCGCCGTCGGGGTCGGCGTGGCGGTGGCTTGCAACATCGTCAACGGGATCATGGTGACCCGCTACCGGACGCCGCCCTTCATCGCCACGCTCGCCATGCAGGCGGTGTCGCGGGGGGCGGTGCTCTACATCTGCAACGGCACCAACATCTACCGCATCGGCGAGTTGACCGTCATCGGCCAGGGTTCGCTGCTGGGCATCCCCAATCCCGTATATGTCCTGGTCGCGGTCGTGCTGGTGATGGTCTTCGTCATGCGCAACACGGTCTTCGGCCGGTCGGTCTATGCCGTCGGCGGCAACGAGGAAGCCGCCAACGCGTCGGGCATCGGCGTCAATTCGGTCAAAATGCGCGCCTTCGTCGTCAACGGGATCCTGGTGGGCATCGCCGGCGTCATATTCATGTCCCGCGTCAACGGCGGCGTTCCCAACGGCGGAATCGGCTACGAGTTCGACGCGCTCACCGCCACCATCATCGGCGGCACCAGTTTTTCGGGAGGTTCCGGCACCGTGTTCGGCACCGTCATCGGGGCTTTTTTGGTCGGCTTTCTCAACAACATCATGAACCTGGTGTCGATCAATTCCTATGTCCAGCAGATGGTCAGGGGGTTCATCATCGCCGTCGCCGTCATCTGGGACATCTATTCGAAACGCCAGAAGACCTACGGCGTCAAAACCCTCCGCAAGGACCGGGGCGACGACGCCGGCGCAAAAAACGGAACGCCCGCGGGCGTTACCGCCGGCCTGATATGGGGAATTGTCGCGATGTCGCTTTTTG
>JAISXA010000238.1 GCA_031270685.1 Planctomycetota bacterium | reverse complement strand
AAACGCATCGCCGACGGTTTCGGCGTCCCCATGGCCCGGCTTTTCAAAACCCCCGGCAAAGCGCCGGAACCCGCCGGAGCGGGGAAATGACCGTCCGGCCGATCCGCTTCACTCCACAGCCTGACAGGATATAATGCGAACGGGAGGGTTCGGCATGGCATACGATATGGACAGGGACTTCGAATGGTTTATCGCGCACCAGGACGAGCTGGTAAAGCGGTACAACGGCAAGACGCTCGCCATCCGCGAAGGAAAAGTGCTTGGCGCCTTCGACAACGCCGTCGCCGCGGTGAACGGCGTCGATCTGGACATGGGCGAATACCTTGTTCAATTGTGCATACCGGGCGCGGATGCGTATACGGTTGACATATACACTCCCGGCCTGGTGATGCAATGAGCAAGATGCCGGTCCACGCCATGACCGGTGTATTTCACGGCATGGCGTCTCGTCTCGCATGCGAGATCGCCGTTTATCCGTTTCAAAAGGGCGATACTCTCGAAAAAATGGACTTTTGGAGAAAATCAAACAAACCGCCGTTTGATTCTCTCCAAAGTTTCTTGGGTTTACATTTTACGTCGGGAATTATTGCAAGGTCGGCGGCATCGCCCGACAGGGCGAAAAATCAACCCATTGGCTCGTAAACAGTAACATCTTTGGAGGAAATCGGGCGGTGGTTGGCACGATTTCCTCCAAAAGTCCACTCCTAGCCGGGGTCTTGCAAAAATCCGGCCCTAAAACTGGGTCAGGCCCATGCAGTCGCATTCCAGGTCGACGAGTTCCTTGAGCTCCCGGTCGAGCTTCATCACCGTCAGCGTCGCGCCCATCATTTCGAGCGAAGTGAAGTAGTTGCCGACGTAGGAGCGGTGAATCCCGACGCCCTTTTCCCGGATCAGGTCGAACATCTTGCCGAAGAGAATGTAGAGTTCCATCACCGGCGTCGCGCCGAGACCGGACACCAGCACCACCGCCTCGTCGCCGGAATTGAAGGGGAGATCGGGAAGCACGACGTCGACCATCATCTTCGCCACCTCGTCGGCCGGCTTGAGGTCGGTGACCTTGATTCCCGGCTCGCCGTGATGGCCGATGCCCAGTTCCATCTTGCCGGGCTCGATCCGGAAGTTCGGCTTGCCCACCTCGGGAATCGTGCAGGGGGTGAGTCCGACGCCGATCGAGCGGGTGTTGTCGATGGCCTTCCGCGCGGCGGCGATCACCTCCTCGAGGCTTCCGCCCTTCGCCGCCCTGGCGCCGCCGCACTTCCACATCAGGATTTCCCCGGCCACGCCGCGGCGCTTCGCCTCCTCGCCTTTCGGGGCGGAGGGGACGTCGTCGTTGGCGACCACGGTCAGGACCTTGATGCCGTCGTCCTCGGCCATTTCCCTGGCCATTTTGACGTTCATGTTGTCGCCGGCGTAGTTGCCGTACAGACAGGCGACGCCCTTGCCGCCGTCGGCGGCCTTGAAGGCGTCGTAGAAGGCCTTCGCCGTCGGCGAGGAAAAGATTTCGCCGATCGCGACCGCGTCGACCATGTTCTTGCCGACGTAGCCGACGAAAGCGGGCTTGTGTCCGCTGCCGCCGCCGGTGACGATTCCCACGCGGCCCTTGGTGGAAAACGTCGATTTCACAACCCTGGGGTTGCCGGTCTTTTCGGCGATGTCGGCATGGCATTTGAGAAAGCCTTCGACCATTTCGTCGACCACTTTCGACGGATCGTTGAAAAATCTCTGCATTGCCTGTCCTCCGTGCAAGTCTGGAAAAAGAGCGTCCCGGTGAAAGATTCGCCCGATCGATCGGATCAGTCCCTGAAGTTCCGTTTTTCGATGCTCTTGATCGCCTCCACCTTGGGGGTGGAGGGACCTGGCGCGAACTCGAGGGGAAGCCAGGCCATTACCAGTTTTTTCGCAAGCTCGACGCCGATGACCCGGGCGCCCATGGTGATGACGTTGGCGTCGTTCGACAAGGCCGCCCGCTCCGCCGAAAAGACGTCGTGCACCTGCGCCGCACGGATTCCGGGAAACTTGTTGGCGGACATCGCCATGCCGATCCCGGTGCCGCAGATCAGAATGCCGCGCTTCCGGTAGCCGCCGTCGATGATGGCCTTGCACACCCGACCCGCCACCTCGGGATAGACGGTGGAATCCCCGCGGCTGGCGACGCCCATATCCTCGACCGCATACCCCTGGTCCGCGAGGAATTTCTTGAGCTCGTTCTTGAATTCGATGGCGGCGTCATCGCAACCGATGATTAAATCGCGTTTTTCATGCATCCGCGCTTCTCCCCTGGAATAAAGATGCGGGACATGATCACCCATAAACGCTCTTTTGTCAAGCGTTTTTCTCGTTTTCTTGTTATTGTTTTCTTTCCTTAAGTTTTGTTTCATTGTCGATTATTTTCGCTGAAGCTTTGAGTGGACCTGTGGTCGACTTTTAAAGGAAATCGGGCCAACCGCCTCCCGATTTCCTTTAAAGATTCAACCGCTTTCGTTTTAGTGGACTTTTAAAGGAAATCGGGCCAACCACCGCCCGATTTTCTCCAAAGATGTTACTACTTACGGGCCAATGGGTTGATTTTTCGTCAGGTCGGCGGTAAAACTCCAAATTATATTTGACTTTATCCATCCCACGGTTATTCTTTCCTTGCAAGCAGTGGACTTTTGGAGAAAATCAAACAAACCGCCGTTTGATTCTCTCCAAAGTTTCCCGGGGTTACATTTTCCGTCGAGAATTATTACTTGGTCGGCGGCATCACCCGACCTGATGAAAATTCAACCCGTTGATCCGTAAACAGTAACATCTTTGGAGGAAATCGGGCGGTGGTTAGCCCGATTTCCTCCAAAAGTCCACTTTCAGAAACGTTTTTTTTGCAATGTCGCCGATTTTGGTCGAGTTGACGAAAACATTCCATTTGGCGATTAAACCGGCAATCGCCGCTTTGCAAAAATCGAAAACGCCTGTGCCGCAAGGATCGTGGTTTTTGCAAATTGAGCATTCGGAGGTTTGAATGCCCAATTCGTTCAGTGGTTATTTTTCTTTTGGCGCATATTGCTGGCATCCGGAAAGGTGACGGCATGGACGACGCCGGCGACAACAACAGTATCGGCGCCGAAACGCGACGGAAGGCGGCGTCCGGGGCGACTTGGGTCAAGTCCCGCGAAGTGACGCTCCTTATCGTCATCGCGGCGGTCGCGTTATTGTTGTCCGTATTCAGACCGGAAGCATTCCTCGACTGGAAGAACTTCGAAGCCATCGCCAACGGCATGGTCTACGACCTCCTGATGGCCACCGGCCTGACGCTCGTCCTGATGGCCGGCGGCATTGATCTTTCCGTCGGCTCGGTCCTGGCGCTGACCGGCGTGGCGACGACCCTGATGATGAAAGAGGGCGTGTCGGTGGTTCTGGCCATCCCGCTCGGCCTGCTGATCGCCGCGCTGATCGGCGCCTTCAGCGGCTTTTTCGTCGCCCAGGCCCGCATCGCGCCGTTCATCGTCACCCTGGCGGTGATGTCCATCGCGCGCGGCGCGGCGCTGGTGCTGACTTCGGGATATTACGTGTCGGCCCTGCCGGAGCCGTATCTGGAACTCAGCCGCGCCAAGGTTCTCTACATTCCCCTTCCGTTTCTCATCACCGTGGTTTTCCTGATCGTCGTGGAACTGCTTATACGCTACTGGCGGCCCCTGCATCAGGCCTTTTACATCGGCATGAACTACGAGGCCGCCCGCCTCGCCGGCATGCCGGTGCGCCTGGTCATCCTTTCCGTATTCGTCATCTCCGCCGTCGCGGCGGGCATGGCGGCGCTGTTCATGACCAGCCGCCTCGGCATGGGATTCTCCGGCTTCGGCATGCAGGCCGAGATGCGCGCCATAGCGGCGGCGGTGATCGGCGGCGCCAGCATGTCGGGGGGCAGCGGATCGGTGTTCGGCGCCGCCCTCGGCGTCGTCCTGCTCGCCCTCATCAACAACGGCTTCGTCCTCCTGAACGGCTCCCCCAATTGGCAACAGGCGGTCAGCGGACTGATTTTGCTCGCGGCTGTCGCCGTCGACGCCTTCCGCAGAAGGAAGGAAAGGCAAGAATGATCGCATCGCTCGCCGCAACGCCAATCATGGAAGTGAGGAATATCCGGAAAAGCTTCGCCGGGAATCCCGTGTTGCGCGATGTTTCATTCGAGATCAGGCCGGGCGAGGTGCATGCCCTGGTCGGCGAAAACGGCGCGGGCAAGTCCACGCTGATGAACGTCATGACCGGCAACCATCATTCCGATGCGGGGGAAATAGTCCTCGCCGGGAAAACGATCCGCCTTTCCGATCCCAAAAGCGCGGCCGAACTCGGCATCGGCATCGTGCATCAGGAGCTGTCGCTCGCGCCCAATATGACGGTGGCGGAGAACATCTACAGCGGCCGCGAACCGACGACGTTCCTCGGGTTCATCAACAAGCGCCGCATGCGGGCGCGGGCGCGGGAGGTTTTTTCCCGCATCGGCCTGGACATCAATCCCGACGCCAAGGCCGGATCGCTTTCCGTCGCTTGGCAGCAGATGGTGGAAATCGCCAAGGCGCTGTCGCTCAACGCCAAGGTTCTGATCATGGACGAACCGACTTCGGCGCTGAGCGGCGCCGAAATCGAACATCTCTACGCCATCATCCGGGGGTTGCGGGACAACGGCGTCGGCATCGTGTACATCTCCCACAAACTGGGCGAAGTGTTCGAAATCGCCGACCGCGTGTCGGTGCTCCGCGACGGACAGCTGGTCAGGACCCTGCCGGTTCCGGAAACCAACCCGGACGAAATCATCCGTCTCATGGTCGGGCGCGACATCAAGGATCTCTATCCGCCCAAGGCTTCGCGCCTGGGGGAGGTGATTTTCAAGGTCGAAGGGTTGACCCTTCCCGGAAAAGTCGACGATGTTTCGTTCGAGTTGCGCGAGGGTGAAATCCTCGGTTTCGCCGGTTTGGTGGGATCGGGGCGCACGGAGACGGCGCGCGCGGTGTTCGGCGCCGAGCGGCCGGCAAAAGGCAGGATAACCCTCCGCGACCGGGAAGTCGTCATCAGGGGACCCGGCGACGCGATCCGCCAGGGAATATGCTATCTGTCCGAGGACCGCAAGGGATTCGGCCTGTTCCTCACCATGTCGGTGCGCGGCAACATCGCCTCGTCGTCGCTGCCCGCCTATTCGTCCAGTCTGCAATTCCTCGATTTCAACCGGGTGCGCGAAGCGTCGCGGGAGCTGCTGGATACGCTCGACATCCGGCCCCGCAATGATTCCCTGAACATCATCAATCTCTCGGGCGGCAACCAGCAGAAAACCATGCTCGCCAAATGGCTGGCGGCCAAGCCGACCATCCTCATCGCCGACGAACCCACGCGCGGCGTCGACATCGGGGCGAAGGTGAAAATCCACCAGCACCTGCGCCGGTTCGCAGAAAGCGGGGTCGGCGTCATCGTCATTTCCTCGGAGTTGCCGGAGGTTCTCGGCCTGTCCGACCGGGTAGTGGTGTTCCGCAACGGAAGCGTGTCCGCCGACCTGAGAAACGACAACCTGACCCAAACCGAGGTGATGCATTATGCCGCCAACTGAAAAATCGCTCCTGCGCCGCGCGGCCGACGCCGTCGGCTTGCAATATATCGGCCTCATCCTCGCCAACCTCATCATCATCCTGGTCATGGCGGCGCACTACGAGGAGTTCCTTTCCCCGTTCAACATCGAAGTGACGTTGATGTCGTTCCTGCCCGAAGCCGTCATGTCGCTCGGCATGACCCTGGTCATCATCACCGGCGGCATCGATCTCTCCATCAGCGCCGTCTTGCCGCTGTCCGCGATCGCGGTCGGCATGTGCATGAACCGGGGGGTTCCGTGGGGACCGGCCATCGCCGTCGCGCTGGCGTTCGCGACGCTCATCGGCCTGATCAACGCCAAGCTGATCAACGTGCTGCGCGTCCACCCGTTCATCGTGACCATGGCCATGATGCTCACCCTCAAGGGCTTCAACCTCGCCGTCACCGACGGCCGCACCCTGGCCGGGTTTCCCGACTCCTTCCAGGAAATGGGCCAGGGCTACCTGTGGGACCTGGTCCCCATCCCCATGGCGATTTTCGCGGGGTTGGCGGCGATAACCGCCGTTTTTCTCGGGCATAACCGGTTCGTCCGCCAGGTGTACTCCATCGGCGGCAACGAACGGGCGGCGCGGCTGTCCGGCATCCGCGTGGAACGGATGCGCTATTTCGTCTACGGCCTGTCGTCGTTTCTGGCGGGGGTGGCGGGGGTGATCGTCGCCGCGCAGTACGGCAGCGCCAACAATTCCTACGGCCAGAACGCCGAAATGAAGGTGATCACTTCGGTGGCGGTCGGCGGCGCCAGTCTCAACGGCGGCAGCGGGACCATCGCCTCGACGCTGCTGGGCGTCCTGTTCCTGGCGGTGGTCAACGGGTCGTTCGTCATGACCGGCATCTCCACCTACTGGCAGGACATCGTCAACGGCGGCATGCTCCTCGCCGCGGTGGTGGTGGGCGAATTCGCCTTCAACCGCCGGCAAAGATAGGGCTTCCAATGCCTCGCGTGTGGCGCGGCTTTTTCCGGAGCGTTTCGCCGTTTTGGCGCGAAGCGCTGAAAGCAGGAGGAAAGCGATGTTGAAAAGAATGGCACTTCTCTCAGCGGCAATCGCGGCCCTGTTCGCCGCGCCGGCGGCGGTCAATGCGGAGGAACGTCCGGCCGAGACCTACGGCATGGTGGTCTTTCTCAAAGGCTCGGAGTTCTTCAACTGGGCCTACGCCGGCATGATCGACGCCGCCAAGGCGATCGGCCCCCATGTCAAGACCGAGCTCCACGGTCCGGCCGAATGGGACGCGACGCTCGAGGCCCGCGCCATCGAGCAGCTCGTCGCCAAGAAGGTCGACGGCATCATCGTGACCGCCGGCGAAGCCAACACCCTGGTCCCGGCCATCAACCGCGCCATCCGCGCCAGGATTCCCGTGATCACCTTCGACTCCGACGCCCCCGCCAGCAACCGCCTCTGTTTCGTCGGCACCAACAACTACCAGGCCGGCTACGAAGCGGGCAAGGCGATGGGCGAATGGCTCGGCGCCGACGCGCGCATCGGCATCTGCACCTTCCCCGGCCCCGACCACCTGAAAAAGCGCCAGGACGGTTTTGAGGCCGGCCTCGCGGAAGCCGCGCCCGGCGCGAAGATCGTCGCGGTCGTCAACGACGAAGGCGACGTCGCCAAGGCGGAAACGCAGCTAACCGCCATGCTCCAGGCCAACAAGGAAATAAACGGCATCTTCGGCGCCCACGGCAACCCCGGCCCCGGAGCGGCGGCCGCCGTCCGGTCCCTCGGCCTCCAGGGCCAGGTCGACATCATGGCTTTCGATTTCGGCGGGCCGGTCATTGAATTGATCGAGAAAGGCGAAATCAGGGGCACGGTCGGCCAGAACCCCTATCTCATGGGTTACATGTCCATGTTCCTGGCCTACGCCGCCCGCCATCCGACGGAGGTGCCGTCCATGTTCAAGGATTTCGGCCACATCCCCACGGCCGGCATCGACACCGGCGTCCGCATCCTCGACAAGGAAACCAGCGCCATTTACAAAAACCCGCCCAGATTCTAGACGGTCCGCGCCGCGCGCCGGCGCATTCCGCCGGCGCGCGGCGGTTTGAAACGAAAAACCCGGGAGGGGAGACGCCTTCCGGCCTCTCCCCCCCCGGGGCGGTTCACGCCATTATTTCGTTCGGTGATGTTACAGCGCGCCGGCGCGCTTGTGCATCTCGATGAACTGGTCGACATTGTCCTTGACGATGAGCGGGCAGTCGATCATGACGAGGGACGGCTTGCCGCCGTTGAGCATGTCGTGGACCATCTTCACCGAGGCGCTAGCGAGGTCGTAGGCGCTCTGAAGCGAGGTGGAGGTCATTTCGCCGGACTTGATGAGAAGACACGCCTCGGCGGTGCCGTCCACGCCGTAGGCGAGGAGGTTCTTCAAGCCGGCGTCCTTGGCCGCCTCAAGCGCTCCCGCGCACATGTTGTCGTTCATGGAGCAGATGGCGTCGATCTTGCCGCCGGTGGCCTGGATCCAGTCCTCCATGTAGCGCATCGCCTCATCCTTGTTCCAGTTGGCGATCTGTTCGCCGACGATCTTGACGTCGGGGCGCTTGTCGAAGAACACCTCCTGCCAGGCGCGGCGGCGCTCGAGGGAGTGCGGGTTGCCGGCGGGACCGAGCAGGACGACGACGTTGGCGTTTTGGGGGATCTGCTTCAGCGCGAGTTCGCAGTTCACCGCCGCCTGGTCGAAGGGGTTGGCGTCGACGTTGCCGAGGCGGGGATCGAGGATGGTGACGTTTACGCACGCGCCCACCAGGCCGGCGTCGACCGCCTGGAACATGGGATAGCTGTTGGCCTGCGGGTCGAAGGGCTGGAGCAGAACCGCGTCGTACTTGTTGGTGATGGCGTTTTCAATGTGGGTGGAGATGATCTCGTTGCTTGACTGGCCGTCGAAGACGGTGACGGTCATGTCGGGATAGTTCTTTTCGACTTCCTCGCGGATGGCGTTGGCGAGCCAGGCGGCGAAGGAATCGCCCTGCGCGCGCGCGATATAGGCGAGTCTGTATTTTTCGCCCGCGCCGGCCGCGCCGACCACAAGAGTCATGACCAAGACCAGCGCCAAGAGTTTACCGATCCTTTGCATCACTGTTCTCCTCATATCACGGTACCGATCGCCGAACCGCCGCCTCCGAGGCGGCGATGAAATTCAGGACTGCGCCGCACCCGGCTTTTCGGCCGGAGCGTGGGACGAATACCTGCTTTGCTTCGACTTGACGTCCCAGATCACGGCGAGGACGATGATCGCGCCGCGCACGATCTGTTGCGGATAGGATGGAATCTCCAGCAGGTTCATGCCGTTGTTGAGGAAGCCCATGATGAAGCCGCCGGCGAGCGTTCCCATCGCGGTGCCGATGCCGCCGGAGAAGCTGGTTCCGCCGATGATCGCGGCCGTCATGCCCTCGAACTCGTAGCCGGCGCCCGCGTTAGGCAGGCCGGCGTTGTTCCGCGACATGTACAGCACCCCCGCCAAGCCGACGAAAATTCCCGAGACCATATAAGCGACGAACTTGGTGCGGGAGATGTTGACGCCGGACGCCCGCGCCGCCTCCTCATTGCCGCCGACCGCGTAAAGGTAGCGGCCGAAACGGGTGTGGCGGAGGATGTACCAGGTCATCGCGGCGATGACCAGCATGAAGATGACGGGGGTTGGAACGCCGTCGAATTTTTTCCCGCGCCAATCGAGGAAATAGCGGTAGCCGGCGTATGCGGCCATGATCGCGGCGAATGCCGCATACGCCGCGCGCGTACGCGTGTTTTTCGCTTCGGGGCACGTCTTCACGGCGATCCGGACGGCGCCCCAAAATACGGCCGCGACGGCCAGGATCAAACCGACAAGGCCGGCCGCCCCGGAAACGGGATAGTCGCGGTGGGGGATCCCGTTGACGGCGACCTCGACGAGCAGGATGAAGAGCGCGGTCAGAACCGCGATCCCGATATGGGCTCCGCTCCCGTCGCCGGCGGAGAACAATTCGCCCACGATTCCCCGCATCAGCCAAAAGGCGAAAAGCGCCGCAAGCGCCGCAAGAACCGGAACCGGTATCCATGACAGTTCATAGCCCTGACCGAGGACGTTGTAGTTGCCGATCTGGTAGATGTTCTGCCCGTTGCAATAATAAAGCACCGCGCCCCTGGCCGCCGTCTGCATGGCGAGGGTGGCGATGAAGGGGGGCGTTTTGAAGCGCACCACCACCAGTCCGGAGAGCGAGTTGCAGACGACGCCGGCGAGGACGCCGATCGCGAGGGCGACCGCTATCGCCTGGTAGAACCCGAGGCTTGGCTCGTAGGCCTTGTAGAAGGCCACCGAAAGGACGCCGGCAAGGGCGAGCACCGCGCCGGCGGCAAGGTCGATCATCCCGGCGATGATCAGAATGGTTTCGCCCATGGCAATGATGGTGGTAATGGAAATTTGTCGGGAGACGTTCGACAGGTTGCGCCAGGTAAGGAAGTTTTCGCTGAGAAAGGTGCACAGCGTCATCAGCGCCAGCAGGATGACATAGATGCTGTATTTGTTCATAAAACCGAAAAAACGAGCCTTGCCCATCGCCTCTCCATTATCATCAATGCGTAATCCCGCGCCGCGGCGGTCGCGGGAACCGCGCCCGCGGCCGGCGGGCGAGCGAACTATGCCAGCGTCGCCAAGCGCATCACCTCCTCCTGGCTGAGCCGCGAGGCGGCCAACTCGCCGCGAATCCGTCCCTTGCCCATGACGTACACCCGGTCGCACATCCCGAGAAGCTCGGGAAGTTCCGAAGAAATCATGATCAGGCCCTTTCCCTGGCGGGCGAGGCCGACCATGATCTTATAGATCTCGAACTTCGCGCCGACGTCGATGCCGCGCGTCGGTTCGTCCATGAACAGCACCCGCGGCTCGGCCAGCAGCCACTTGGAAAGAAGAACCTTCTGCTGATTGCCGCCGGAAAGGGACTGGATCGGTGTTTCCAGGGATGGCGTCTTGACGTCGATGGCCATGAACCGCTCCGCCACCGCCCGGCGCTCCTTGGCCGCGTGAAGGCGCCCGCCGTATATGAATTTGGCGAGGTTCCCCAAGGCGGCGTTCTCCCTGACGCTGCGCATGGGGATAATGCCGTAGCGGCGGCGATCCTCGGAGAGCATGACCACGCCGGCGTCCATGGAATCGCGCACCGCTCCGCCCCCCGCCTCCACGCCCCTGATGAAAATCCGTCCGGAGTCGAGAGGGTCGAGGCCGAAAATCGCCCGCGCCACCTCGGTTCTTCCCGCCCCGACCAACCCGGCGAAGCCGACGATCTCCCCCGCCCTGACGTTGAACGACACCTCCTCGAACACGCCGCTCCGCGTAAGGTTCCTCGCCTCGAACACGACTTCCCCCGGCTCGACCGGCTCCTTCGGATAGACGTTGGTGATGGTCCGGCCGACCATGAGCGATATGACCCGGTCTATGTCGAGTTCGGAAGCCGGCCGCGATTCAACGACCGCCCCGTCGCGGAGGATGGTGATCTGGTCGGCGATACGGAATATTTCGTCCATCTTGTGGGATATGTAAATGATGGCGAGGCCTTTTTTCCTCAACTCGTCGATCTTCCGCATCAGCCCGTCGACTTCGCGGGTGGTGATGGCCGAGGTCGGCTCGTCCATGATGAGGATGTCCGCGTCGCGGGAGACGGCCTTGGTGATTTCGAGCATCTGGATGTCGGATACGGAAAGGTGGCGCAGCTTGACGTCCGGTCGATAAGGCAGGCCTTCCGCCGCCAGCATCCCGAGCGCGCCTTCGCGAATCCTCCCCCAGTCCACCCGCCGGAAGCCGGGAATGCCCCGGGTGGGCTCGATGCCGAGGAAAAGATGCTCCTCGACCGTCATCTCCGGAACAAAGTTCAACTCTTGGAAGATCATGGCGATTCCCCGAGCGCGGGCGTCCTCGGGGCTCTTGATCTCCACCCGCCCGCCGTCGATGCGGATCTCGCCCTCGTCCGCCCGGTATATGCCGTCGAGAATCTTCATGAGCGTGGATTTGCCCGCTCCGTTCTCGCCGCACAGCACATGCACGGTGCCGCGCTCGACCGCGAAATTGACGTCCGAGAGCGCCACGACGCCGGGGAATGCCTTGCGGACATTGAGCAGCTCGAGCTTCGGAACGCCGGTCATTGCGACTCCGTTTCTTGCCGATCGATCACCCCCGGCGCGCGGAAAAGCGGAGGTTTTTTTCGATAACCCGGTTCACGCGATCCGCCTTGGGGCCCATTCGGCCGTGCTGGGCGGCAAGGACGTACAGCGAATCCATGAGGGACAGCAGGGCGAGCCGCGCCGTCAGCGTCGCGATGCCGCCGGAACGCGGGAAAATGGTGTAGAAAAAGACGTCCGACGCCTCCTTGAGGGGCGTATGGCGGTGATTCGCGACCCCGACCGTCATGGCCCCGCAATGCCGGGCTTCGACCAGCGCCGCCACCGATGCCCGGCTTCGCCCGGAATAGGAGAATCCGAAGGCGATCTGGCCGGGTTTCATCTGCGCCGCCTGGATCATCATCAAGTAGTCGTCCGTGTAGCATTCCGCGGCGAAATCAAGGTGGGAAAAGCGGAGCGCCTCGTCCATGGCCATGCAACCGGAGCCGCCGGACCCGAAAAACACCACCCGATCCGTTCGCGCGAGGGCGTCGACCACCCGCGCCACCGCCTCCATGTCAAGCCGGGCCAACGTATTCCTCAACGAAACGACGTTGCCCTCGAAGACCTTCTTCACCACCGCCGCGTCGGGATCGTGAATGTCGATCTCCGGATAGATGGGGTTGTCGCCGTCGCTGGAGTCGCGGGCGAGCGAGAGGCGCACGTCCTTCCAGTCGCGGTAACCGAGGGTCGCCGCCAACCTGCTCACCGACGCGATCGACACCCCCGCCCCCTTTGCGACCTCGTTGATCGAACCGCGCACCACCGCGTCGGGATGACGCTTGCAATATTCCGCCGCCTTCGCTTCGCTCGGCGTGAGGCAATAAAGATTTTCATTGATGCGGTCGATCACCGAACCCATGCGAAAACTCCGGGCGGCATCCGGCGCGCTCTCCTCGCAAACGCCAAACGACAATGCGCAAGAAGTCAATTTTAAAGGGAAATCGGGCCAACCGTCGTCCATTTTCCTTTAAAAGTCCACAAGAAGGCAACGGAAGTCTTGCAGAAAAAAATAGCGTAAAAAATTTACAAAGTCAAACATTTTTTTGAAAATAATTTTTAAATTTATTGAAACTTTTTCTTCATCCATTTTTCGCGATGACGACCCAACCCTTCCCCCGGATTCCAGACGGTCCGCGCCGCGCGCCGGCGCATTCCGCAGCTGCACGGCGGTTTGAAACGGAAGGCCGGGGAAGGCCTTCGCTATGCGAACTTATTCCGGACCCTTTCAACCCAAATTATTCATATCAATTATCTGAAACTGGCCGCATAGTTGTTTCAATATCCTGTCGTTGCTCATGATGAATTCCCAAAGACTCGACAGGAGAATATCCATGACCTATCCACCCGATGTGCCCGAAACGCTGCTTCTCGAACCTCCGCCCAAGGTCATCCGTCCCACATTCAATACGGACGGGAACTTTCCTCCACTCTTGGCGCCATCGCCATAAGGGAGGCCGACTACCGGCTTGGCTTCACCGCCGCCCTCGCCAAAAACCTCCATGACCACCGGGATCAGCGCCTGGTCCGCTATCAGATGCAGGAACTCCTTCTCGAGCGCGTCACGGTCATGCTCTCCGGAAATCCGAGTCAGGATGCCTGTGACCGACAGGCGCACGACCCCGCCGCCAGGGTCGCCGGCTGGGCCAGACCCGGGTGGCGGACTAGCGCCTCGGATCACAGCCCACCGCATCCAGACTACAGGACGCTTTGGCCCGTCCCGACAATCTTGAACTCCTCCGCCAAGCCCCCGGCGACCTCGTCGCCAGGCACTGCTTCGCCGCCCAACGCTGCGCCGAATGCGTCATCCTCCGCGCCGACGCCGAATTCGCCAGCATCGAGGAAATGAACGCTCTGGCCAAAGACGGCAAATATTTCGTCATGCGCCATAAGAATACTGAATGGCTCCGTCTGTTGGGAGCGCAGTTTGCCGTCCGTCCGCAAGGGCGTCCGCCGTCCGAGGGATACCATCACGTCTTCGACCTCGGCGGCGCCAAGTGGCATCCAGATTGGGAACACCCCCTGCGGATACTCGCCTGCGTCGAGGACGGGCCGGACGAACACGGCCGCCTGTCCCCGCACCCCCGGCTGTTCTTCCTCGTCACCACTGTCCCCGAAAAGGTCCTCGACGCCGACCAGATCCCGGACTTCTACCGGATGAGGATAATCCCGGCAATGGCTTCCCGCCCTTTTCCCGGGGCGGATTTTTTTATCGGAGCGCGGAGGCGCAACCGGCGTGGTGACAATGGCATGCGTTTGGGTGCGGTGGGACAGGAATATTTTTCATAATGAGTTATTGACATCTGTAATTTATTAGTTACTATAGAAGACCAAGGATATAGCCATGGACAAAATCGGCGTCGTTCCTTTCGCTATTCCAGAGTCTCCGCACGGCACAATTGTTTGGGCGGCCGGAAAGGTTTTGCGGCTTTTGGATGAAGACGGGGATATTCGGGATGCCGTCCTGCGGGATATGCTGGTAAGCAAGCTTCTGTCCTTTTGCGAAGGCAATTTCAAGAACTTCATGCCCGATGCGGTCAAACGGGAGTATGGCAAAACATTCGGCGTTCATCTGCGGCAATATCGTTTGGTTGGTTTCTTTGATAGGGGATACGCTGATTTCATCGCTTTGGATTTTTTCATGAAGAAAACGCAACATAATGACCGGCGGATGACCGCCATCTACGAAAAAGTCGATGCAATACGGGAGGCTGGGACATGGACAAGAATGAAGTAGCCGAGATGAAGGCGCGGGCCAAGCGCATTATCAATCGCAGCAAACAATGGGCCGAAACGCCGGAGGGGAAGGATCATGAATTCCGGTTGAATTTTTCACGAAACCTGGCGAAGGCATTGAAGGGCCGCAAGATGACCAATCAGGCGCTTTGCGACAGGATTGGCATGAAGCATCCCCAATTTTCCCGTATCATTCAGGGGGACGAAAATATCACCATGGCCTTGATCCGGCGTATTGCCGATGGGCTTGATATGCCCGCCGACCGTCTTTTCAGGAAATCCAGGGAACCCGCCGGGGCGGGCAAATGATTGTCCGGGCGATCCAAACGCCGCCACGGGGCCGGAAATGGCTTTATTCGTGGCGATAGAGGGTAAGTGAGGAACGTATTTTGCGTTGCGTAAAGGTTCCCTCCCGACGTATCGCGCATCAATCGCCGAAGCCGGCTTGTTTCGTCGCTGCAACGCTTGGCCAATGAGTTTGGACTGACGATTTCGCTGTGCCATTTTCCGCCCGAGACCGGCAAATGGAACAAGGTTGAACATCGCCTGTTTTCTTTCATCAGGTCACCAATTGCGGCCCAAGTTTGCTTTGACTAGTCATATAGATCATCCGGATATCTGGGTATTTACATGACGCCACCACTACGCTACCCGCTGTATCTTGGCGGTTCAAAAATCGCAATATATAGTGGGTCGGTGGAGTCATGTAAATACCCAGATCCGGATAAATGTTGCTCATATCCCCACATATAAATTACCCGGACTTTGCTTGTATCTTTTGCCAAGTTATCCTGTTTTGTCTGAGTGATTTTCACACAAGTTTAACCCCTGGACGTTTTCAGCATTTTTATATTGCATAGCATTACCCATATGATATTATCATGAAGATAATATCATATGGGTAATGCTATGTGACTCATGCTCAAGGAGAGGCGATGCTGACAGCCAAAAAAGTCTATGACACCGGACTCCTCTATCACCATTACGCAAATACCGCGTATCCGT
>JAISXA010000040.1 GCA_031270685.1 Planctomycetota bacterium | reverse complement strand
CCAAGGTCCAGGGACGGATGAAGGGCAATGTCGACGACTTGGAGGGTGTTTTACAAGGCGCATTGGGAAAGCGGGAGGCGAAGAAAATGGCGCTCACGATTGCCGATGAATTGAGACTGGAAGGCAAGGCGGAAGGCAAGGCGGAAGGCAAGGCGGAATCGATCCTTGCTGTTCTCGAAGCGCGTTTCGGTCCTGTTCCCGCCGGTCTCAAGAAGCGGGTGGAATCCATAAGGGAAGCGAAGCGGCTTGAGAAGGCGCTCCGGCTGTGCGCCACCAGTGAAACCCTGAAAGCGTTTGAGAAGGCGCTCCGAGTAGCCCTTTAAGGGAAATCGGGTGGCAGTTGGCCTGATTTCCATTAAAACCGGATTTTTGCAAAGCGGCGATTGGCGGTTAAATCGCCATTTCGCAAAACTTCAGTTGAAAAAGGAGAAGCCAATGTCCGCCGCGGCAATGTTCGAAAGTTCCGTTCCCGGACTTCCCCCGCCCCGCCGGGGGAAGGTGCGGGACATCTACGACCTCGGCGACCGCCTGCTCCTGGTCGCCACCGACCGTATCAGCGCCTTCGATTCCGTCTTTCCCACCCCGATCCCGGACAAGGGGCGGATCCTGACCCTGCTGTCCCTGTTCTGGTTCGACCTGCTCAAGGACGTCGTCGCCAACCATCTCGCCGGCGCTTCGCCCGCCAGCCTCGGCCTGCCCCCCGCCGTCCTCCGGACGCTCGAGGGCCGCGCGCTGGTCGTCAAAAAAGCGGAGGTGGCGCCCTTCGAATGCATCGTTAGGGGCTACCTCGCCGGTTCGGGCTGGAAGGATTACCAACGGAGCGGGGAGGTCTGCGGCGTCAAGCTTCCCGCCGGGCTGCAAATGGCCTCGCGGCTCGACGAACCCGTCTTCACCCCGTCCACCAAGGCGGAGACCGGGCACGACCGGAACGTCGCCTACGCGGAAATGGAAAAGGCGCTCGGCCCCGAAAACGCCGCGCGCATCCGCGACGACGCGCTCATTCTCTACTCCCGGGCGGCCGACTACGCGCGCGGACGCGGCATCATCATCGCCGACGCCAAGTTCGAGTTCGGCTTCGTCGACGGGAAGCCGCTCCTGGTCGACGAGGTTCTCACCCCCGATTCGTCGCGCTTCTGGCCGCTCGCGGAATGGAAGCCGGGCGAAAACCCGCCGTCCTTCGACAAGCAATGCCTCCGCGACTGGGTCGAGCGCGAAAGCGGCTGGGACAAGGAACCGCCGGCGCCGGAACTGCCGCCCGGAATCGTCGCCGAAACGCGCGAAAAGTATGTCCGGGCGTACCGGATGCTCAGCGGAAGGAAATTTGCGTAACGGAGGCTTTGGTGTCGGGACGCGGCGCGCTGCGAAACTGCGCGGAATACGCCGCCGCCGGAATGGGGGCGTTTTTCGTCGATCTGTTGCCGTTTTCCTGGGCGACCGGCCTCGGCGCGGCCATGGGAGCCGTCGCGCACCGCCTGTTGCGGGGCAGGCGGGAGCTTGCCGTACGCCAGGCCGGGGAGCGCCTCGGACTGGACGAGCCGGCGGCGCGGCGCCTGGTCGGGGAGAATTTCCGCCACTACGGCAAGGTCGCAGCGGAGTTGTGCCGGCTGGCGAAAATCTCCGACCGCGAATACGACCGCCGCACCGCGTACGGCGAAACGCTGAAGCTCGCCCGGGAACTGCTGGCGGAGAAAAAGGGCCTTCTTTTCGTCACCGCGCACCACGGCAATTGGGAATGGGCGAACGCCTGGCCGAAGGCGAACGGCCTGGGCGGCGTCTGCATCGCCCGGCCGCTCGACAACCCGCTGCTCGACGGCTGGCTGCGGCGGGTGCGCGAGCGCCGGGGCCTGCGGGTGATCGACAAGGCGGGAGCGCTCCGGGCCGCCCTGAAGGCGCTCCGGAACAACGGCATCGTAGGCATACTCATCGACCAGGACGCGGGGCCGCGCGGCTTGATGTCCCCGTTCCTCGGCAAGCCGGCGAGCACGGAAACGCTGCCGGTCGAACTAGCGGTGCGGTTGGGGACGCCGATGCTGGCGGTCGCCGCCGTGCGCGCCCCCGGCGCCGCTTCGGCTTTCACCCTCCGCCTCGCCGGCGGCGTGGTCCGCGCGCGGCCGGGCGCCGATCCCGCCCGGGAGGTCCCGCGGCTGACCGACGAGTTGAACGCGCGCCTGGGACAACTGATCCGGGAAGCCCCGGAGCAATGGTTCTGGGTGCATCGCCGCTGGAAAACCCGCTCTCCCGCCGCGGGCGGGGAGTAGGGCGCTTGCATGCCGCGGACTTCTGAAGCCGATTCGGCGGTCCGTTCGTCAATATGATCGGCGGCCAACCGCGAACCGAGCTCCGATTGTTCTCCGCCCGGCTTGGCGGTATAATGCGTTTTTCCGCAAGTTGGCCGCTTCCGTCAGCCCGTTCAGAGAGGCTCGTGAAATGGATCCGATCATCCCGAAGTATTTCAACATTGCCGGCCCTTGCATCCCCGGCGAACATTATATGCTTCCCGCCATCGAGCGCCTGCCCGAGGCGCGCAGACTGGCCGAACGGAAGCAGTATTTCGTCATCCACGCCGCCCGCCAGTCGGGGAAGACCACCCTTCTCCAGGCATTGACCGACGAGATCAACGCGGCGGGACGGCTGTATGCGCTCTATTGTTCGCTGGAGACGCTGCAGGGATATTCCGACCCGGATCGCGGTCTCTCCATGATCGTGTATGCCCTGAATGGCGCTTTTGCCACATCGCCGATATCCCGGGTGAAACAAGCCAAGTCTCAGCCCATCGGAAATGCAGCGACCGGCATCCGTTTCGCCCTCTCCGAATTTTCAATCGCCCTCGACAAGCCGCTGGTCCTTTTTTTGGACGAGGCCGACTGTTTGTCGGGACAGGCGCTCATCACCTTTCTCCGGCAGTTGCGGGAAGGGTACGTCAACCGCGCCAGGATTCCCTTCCCCTGGTCGATAGCCCTGGTGGGCATGCGGGACATCCGGGACTTCAAGGCGCGGGTGCGTCCGGAAGGGGAAACGCTGGGTTCGGCCAGTCCCTTCAACATCGTGACCAAGGCGCTTACCCTGGACAATTTCAGCCGGGAACAGGTGGCCGAACTCTACCGGCAGCATACCGAAGCGACCGGGCAGGTTTTCGAGCCGGAGGCGGTCGACCGGGCCTGGTACTGGACGGAAGGCCAGCCCTGGCTGGTGAACGCCTTGGCGAGACAGGTGGTGGAGGACGATCTCGAACGCGA
>JAISXA010000008.1 GCA_031270685.1 Planctomycetota bacterium | reverse complement strand
ACGCCGCCGATGATGTATCCCTCCAGGAACATATAGGTTTCATTGCCCACGTCGGTGATCGACCTGGTCAGTTCCGGATAGGCGATGATGGACATGAGGCTGGTGTCCTGGAACATGATCAGGTATTGGCCGGTGATGGCGGGGATGATTTGCGGAAGCGACTGCGGTACGACAACGAGCCGGAAGCGCTGAAATCCGGTGAGCCCAAGCGCCTCCGCCGCCTCAATTTGGCCTTGTTCGACCGCTTGGAACCCGGCCTTCAGAATATCCGCGATGTACGCGCCGCTGTTCAACATGAGCGCTAGCGCCCCGGTTTCGAAGGCGCTCAGGATGATGCCGAATGACGGCAGGCCGAAGTAGATCAGGTACAATTGGACCAGGAACGGGGTGTTTCTGATGATGGTGATATAGGTCCGGATGACTCTGTTGAGTACGCCCTTGTTGCGGTTGATGATCAGGGAGCAGATCAGGCCTAGCGCGGTCGCCAGCGCCATACCGACGAGCAGCGCCAGAAACGAATTGAGCAGCCCCTTGGCGAACACGGGATAATGCGAGGCAAACAGGTTGTACGTTATCTGGAAGTCCATACCTGTTACACCTTGAGAATCTGGTTGATGAACGCTCTGGTGCGGATGGATTTCGGGTGCTCGAAGAAGTCCTGCGAATTGTTTTCCTCAATGTTTTTCCCCGTCTCCATGAAAATGATACGGTCGGCTACCTCTTTCGCGAAGCCGAGTTCATGGGTGACGCAGATCATCGAGGTACCGGCGCTGGCAAGCGCCTTCATAATGTCGAGAACCTCCTTGATCATCTCCGGATCGAGCGCCGACGTCGGCTCGTCGAAAAGAATGATGTCCGGCTCCAGCGCCAGGCAGCGGCAGATGGCGGCGCGTTGTTTCTGTCCGCCGGAGAGTTCGATCGGGTACGCCTGGGCCTTGTCGGCCAAGTCGACGCGAGCCAACAGGGCGGAAGCCTTTTCCCTGGCTTCCGCCTTGCCGACTCCCTTGACGTGCATCGGCGCGAGCATGATGTTTTGTTCGACAGTAAGATGATAGAAAAGATTGAATTGCTGGAAAACCATACCGATCTTCTTGCGGACATCGTGCGCACCGCGTGCGTATATGTTTTTCCCCCTGTAGAGGATTTCGCCGCTGTCGACCCGGGATTCTATCATGTTGACGCAGCGCACCAGGGTTGATTTACCTGAGCCGCTTGGCCCGCAAATCACCAGGCACTCGTGCGGTTTCAACATCACGGTTACGTCGTCGAGAGCGGTGAAAGACCCGAATTTCTTGGTCACGTTCCTGATTTCGAGTATATACTCTTCGCCCGAACTCATTGGTTCCCTTTCGTTCACCGCTCACGCGCTTTTTGGTTTTAGGTCATACGTCACTGCTCCTTCACCCGGTAAGCGTCGTCGCCAAAATAGGGACTGTAGTCGGCGATGCCGAGCAGATTCACGAGCTGCTCGCGGTCCTTGGACATTTTACCCTTTTCGGCATTCACTTTAAAGTCCGCAATATAGGCGTCGTTGTTGAACCAATAGTCGATGATGGCGGGCATTTTGCCGTTTTCGATATTCTCGCTGATCCAGTAGTCGAGGAACTTGTTGGCGAAGAGATCGTCCGGTCGGGTGGCGAAGGCCATTTTGTCCGCCTTTACGCCCACCGAAGGCTGATCCGCGACGATGACGTCCGGGTAAGTGGTCTTGACCATCGATATCATTTCGTAACTATTGATGTGTGCGTTCGCCCTTCCCGAAATGAGCGCCTGGAAACAATCGACATCCGTTCCGAAGGCGACGAGCTCAGCCTTGAAGAACAGGGTCTTGGCGGCGGCTTCGGCGAAAGTGCCGCTGATGATGGCGACCTTGGCGCTTGGCTGGTTGAGGTTGCGCCAATCCCCGTACCTGTCCTTGTCCCCGGCCTTGATGAACGCGCACAAGGAGAGGCTCAAGAAGGGCTGGGTGAAAGCGACGATCTTCGCCCGGTCGATGGTTTGCGAAAGGTGAATGGCCAGGAAGTCGCTTTTGTTCGCCAGCATGGCCGGGATCAGTCCGGCCCAATCCACATCGGTGATCACCAGATCCGCGTCGAAATCCCGGGCCAGCATTTTTTGCACATCCATGGACAAACCGGTGGGATACCCGTTTTTGTCCCTGAACATGAACGGCTCGCCGGCGGCGTTGATGTTGAGGGTCAGCGTCTTGGTGCGCATGATCTTGGCGATGGAGCCTCTCGCTTCGCCGGCAAAGACCGTCGTAGCCAACAGCGCGGCCGCCAAAGCGGCGAGAAATGCCGTTTTCCTCATCCTTGTCCTCCTTGTAATATTCCAACGTTTCGGCGTAAACAAGGACATCGCCCCGTCCGATCTCCATCGGCGACAGGACGCGGACGGCGTCCTAACGTTTCATGCTCTCGATTTCGGCGACCAACGCCGTAACCGCTCTTTCCAGATCGGACATCGAGACGTAGCCCATATGACCTATCCTGATGTATTTATCCAGGTCCTGACCGAGCCCGGTGCAGATTTTGACTCCCCGCTTCTCCTCCATCCCGTCCACTACCTGTATAGCCGAGACGCCGCTGGGGCAGAACGCTGCCGATACGGTGGGAGCTTCGTACCCAGGCTTAGCCATTTGGCGGAAACCTTCCGCACGCAACCGGCCGAGAACGAAATCGCGGTAGCCGATATGGCGCGCATAGATCGCCTCGAGATCCTCGGAAAGCAGGAGCGAGAGCGCCTTGTGCAACGCCACGACCAGGCTGACGGCGGGGGTGACCGCGTGCAATTTCGCGGCGGCCTCGCGGTTGCGCTTGAAGTCGAAAAAATACCGGGGCATGGTGCTGGTCTCGACGCGGGCCCAGGCGCGGTCGCTCACGCTCACCAGGGAAAGTCCCGGCGCGCCCATCAACGCCTTCTGCGGCGCGCTGGAAACGAGATCGAGATCCCATTCGTCGGTTTTTATTTCCACCCCGCCCAGCGAGGCGACGGCATCCACGATAACGAGCGCCCCGGGTATGATTTTTCTGACCGCGGCCGAAATTTCCCGTATCGGCGACACCGCGCCCGTGGTCGTCTCCACATGAATGATCACGACGCCTTTCGCGTCCGGGTGTGCTTTCAGGGCCTCCTCCACCGTTTCCGGCAGCGTCGGATCGCCGTGCGGGATTTTTAGGTTCACGATATTGAGCTTGTATGCCTCGCATATCAAGCGGAAGCGTTCGCCGTAGAAGCCGCCGTTGCAGATAATGACTTTGTCGCCGGGGGAGAAAGTGTTCACCGCGATGGCCTCATTGGCTCCGGTCCCCGAACCGGGAAATATCAACACCATATTTCTTGTCCGGTAAATTCGTTGAAGCAACTCAACGGTTTCCGAATAGATGCGGTTGAATGCCAGGCTGGTGTGGTGCAGCATCGGCGCGGCCAATGCGTCCGCCACTTCCGGATGAAGGCGCATCGGTCCCGCGCCGAGCAATATGGTATCCATGACGACTCCCGTCACATAAAGTTCGCGGCCCGAACAATAGCGGCCATGACGATCATTTATGCCGAAGCCAGCTGATTATATGGTTTCCTGATCACATATCCAAAACCGGCACAAAAGGGTATAGAATCGGAAACCCGAATTTTCAACAGGCTTTGGTTTATGACATTTCCGGATTTCCAAATATGCCTAGAGCAATCCAAGTTCCCGCATGAGCGCCCGGATGTTTTCCAGCTCCTCATCGGACGCAGGCGACAGGGGCCGGCGAGGAATGCCGGCATTGTAACCGACTTCGCGCATGGCGGCCTTGACGAGCGGTATGGGATTGAACCTGGCGTTCTGACCCATGATCCGGTTCATCCGGAAAATATTCCGGTGAATAGCCGCGGCCTTGGATATCTGTCCCGCGTAGAGGAAGTCGATCATCTCCATGATCCACTTGCCGAAAAGATGCGCGCCGCCGCTGACCACGCCGCCAATGCGTTCCGAACCCTGGACGTAGGATTCGAGTATCATGGTGTCGTCGCCATTGTAGACAATGAAATCATCCGGCGTCGCGTTGAGGTATGCGGTCATCTGCTTGGGGTTGAGTTCCGCCTCTTCTTTGATGCCGACAATATTGTCGATCTGAGCGAGACGGCTGACGACGGTAGGATCGATGTTGACGCCGGTGAATATGGGGATGTTGTAGAGCAGGATCTGGGCGGGCGTCTTTTCCGCCACCGTCTTGAAGTGCTGGTACAGTTCATCCTGATTAGGCTTCGTGTAATAGGGGGCCACCACCATCAGAAGCTTGTAGCCGATTTTAGCCGCCTCCCGCGAAAGGGCGACCGCCTCGATCGTCGAAGCGCATCCGGTCCCGGCAATGAGGGGAATCGCTCCGTTGAATTTGTCATAAAGGGCCCTGAACATCTTGACCCGCTCATCGAAAGTCATGGTGAAAAACTCGCCGGAGGTGCCGGTTATGATCAGCGAATCAGCCAATCCCCTTTCCAGCAGCAAAGCGGCGACATCCACAGCCGCATCGTAATCCACCTCCTGGTTATCCTTGAAAGGGGTAACCATCGGTACCAGAACGCGTCCATAGACGTTCTTATCGAACATTGCACTCTCCTAAAAGAAAGACTCGAATACGATTTGGTCTCGTAGCATAACCGCTCGCAAATATTCACGATTATCTGATAAATAATAGCAGATAATCGGATAATGTCAAGCCAATTCTAAAATAAATAAAACACCTTAACTTGTAGTTATACCAATATGTTATGATAATAAATAGTTTTGGTCTCATAAAAACAATATTTTATTGTCAGACAGAAACCGGATTTTATTCTTGCTATTAAGATTGATTTCTTTATATTGCATGGAGTGTCCTTTTGAAGGAAATCGGGCCAACCGCCACCCGATTTCCTTCAAAGATTCAACCACTTTAGTTGCAAAAAAAGCGGCGTTAAAACAAGCACCCTGAAACTTAGAAGGAAATCAATCGGCGGTTCGATTGATTTCCTTCTAAAGTCCACATGGAGAAACCGCCACTGCGGGCAGGGCGAATTGTCTCGCCACCGTCGTCGGCGCTGGCTGGCGACTTGGCAGGTTCATAAGGAAAGGATGCGGATATGTCGCCCATCTTGGTCGAACAATCACGACGCAAACGGCAAACAACCGCCGATTGGGTGGTGGATACTTTGAAAAAACATATCGCAAGCGGCAATTATATGGTTGGAGACAAGTTGCCGACGCAGATGGAACTTGCGAAGATGCTCAATGTGGGCCGGTCCTCAATTAGGGAGGCGATGCGCGAACTGCAGGTGCTTGGCCTGGTGGAACTGCGAACCGGGAGCGGCGCCACGCTACTGTCGACCATGATCACCCCGGAGTCTGCGGTCAACTGGTACAAGGAAAACGCCCTCCTGCTAACGGACCTTTTCGAGGTCCGGTTCGCGCTCGAACCCGCCTCCGCGAGGCTGGCGGCGATCAGGGCCTCCAAAGAGGATATCGACAAGCTCGAGGAGGCGTTCACCCTGTTCGTCAAGGCCGCCGCCGCCGTGGACGTCAACCAGCTCGTTTTTCAGGACGAGGCATTCCATAGCGGAATAGTGCGTTCCAGCCATAACCCATTTTTTCTGAAAATCAGCGAACTGCTTACCCAGGAATTCCGGAGATACCGCCAGCGATCGTTCCGGATTTCCTCCAACAGCTTTGAGGCGGTGGATCCGCATCGCGACATTCTCAACGCGATTTCCAGGCGCGACCCGGATTCAGCGTTTCTTCATATGACGCGGCACCTTGAACTCTCTCTACGCGGAATAACCGCCGTCACCACGTCGGAATATTTCTGACTGACCATATCGCCGCATCGGAGTCAGACGTAAAATAAAATTGTGCCGCAGAAGATGAGTTTGAAAGACGCATCCATGCTTTATCGCAAATTTCTTCCCGATAAACTCCGGACCCTCTGTGTTCACGAGGTTAAGAATGAACCGGTATAACTGTGAACGCGGTTCCCCGCCTCTTGCTTTTTCGCCCCGCATCGCCTAAAGTTGTCGTTTTCCCTCACCGTTCCCGGGAGCGAGGTTGTGAAGCATGGCGAAGCTCCGCGTCGTTGACGGCCCGCTGACCGGCACCGAGTACGCGCTCAAGGGCGGACCGGCGGCGGCCGGGCGCCACGCCGATTGCGCCGTACCCATACCCGATCCCCGGGTCAGCAGAAATCACGCCGAGTTCATTCCCGACGACAACGGCGATTACGCCATCATCGACCTCGGAAGCGCGAATGGAACCTCGGTGAACGGCATCCCCCTGTCTCCGGGGAATCCGCGCGCCCTATGCGGCGGAGACGAGATCCGGATGGGGCGAAACACTTTCCGCTTCTTCTCGGGCGACGCCCGCATTCCGAACGTCGACATCCCCGGCTTCACCCTCGAGGACATCCTCGCCGAAGGCGGCATGGGCTCGATATGCCGCGCCAAACGCAAGGACACCGGCCAGGAGGTGGCGATCAAAATCCTCCACCGCGGCTACGCCCGGCACGAGGAATTCGTCAACCGGTTCATTCAGGAAGCCCGGGCCTCGGAGCGGCTGTCGCATCCGCACATCGTCAAGGTTTTCAACGTCGGCAAAACCGACAACGGCCGCTATTACTACTCCATGGAACTGGTCCGGGGGCCGACGCTGACCCAGAAGATCCCCTCCCTCAAACGCGAGGAGGCGCTGACCATCTTCATGGAGATCGCGGACGCCCTGGAATACGCCCACCGCCGGGGCATTATCCACCGCGACATCAAGCCGGACAACATCCTCATCGGCGAGTACGGCGAGCCCAAGCTCACCGATCTCGGCATCGCGGTCCTGGATCAGGCGGAAATGATCCAAACCGGGCAGCGCGTGCTCGGCACTCCGCACTACATGTCGCCGGAACAGGCCTCGGGCGGGATCATAACCGCCGCCACCGACGTCTACTCCCTCGGCGCAACCTTCTTCCACGTCCTCTCCGGTTCGCCCCTGTTCGACGCCGCGACGCCGGAACAGATCATGATCAAGCACGTCCGGGAGCGGCCGCGTTCGCTCGCCGAGGCCGTCCCGGATTTTCCGCCGGAGATTTCGGCCATCGTCGACCGCACCCTCGAAAAGGATCCCGCCAGGCGCTATGCCGGCGCCGGCAGGCTGCGGGACGAACTGGCGAAACGGATCCGGGTTCTCTACCCCGACCTGCTTCGCGGCGAGCTTGAGGACGAAAGGCGGAAAAGCGGGGGCGGAACCATGAAATGGGCCGCCGCTGCCGCGATCCTTCTGCTGCTCGCGGCGGCGATATGTTTTTTTCTGTGGTAAGGAACCCCCATGGCGAAACAACCGCATCTTGTGCAGTTCGGCGCCGGCAACATCGGCAGATCCCTGGTGGGGCAGCTTTTTTCACGCGCCGGGTGGAAGGTGACGTTTCTCGACGTCGCGAAGAATGTCGTCGAAGCGCTTAACGCCAGGCGTTCCTACCTGGTGACGATAAAGGACGAGGCGCTTCCGGGAATGCCCGGGACGCTCGAGGTCGGGGATGTTTGCGGCATCGATCTCGCCGATAGGGAGGCGGCGGTGCGCGCGGTCGCCGGAGCCGATCTCGTCGGCACGTCGGTGGGCGCGGGCAATCTCGAATCCGCCTGCGGCATCATCGCGGACGCCCTGACCGGCCGCGAAGCGCCGCTCTCCGTCATGTTGTGCGAAAACCTCCATGACGCCGCGAAAATCGCCCGGAGCCGCCTGGAATCGCTTCTCCCGGCCGGCTACAACGTCGACGCCCGCGTCGGGCTGATCGAGGCGGCGATCGGAAAAATGGTCCCGAACACTCCGCCGGAGGTCCGGCTGGCCGATCCGCTCGCGGTCTGGGCCGAGGCGTACAACACGCTCTATCTAGACGCCGACGCCTACATCGGCGTCCCGCCCACCGTCCCCGGGGTCGCTTGGCGTCACCGGTTCCAGGCCTATGTCGACCGCAAGCTGTTCGTCCATAACCTCGGCCACGCGGCGGCGGCCTACGCCGGTTTCCTGCGCGGCAAAAAGTACATCTGGGAATGCATGGAGGACGGCGCGGTCCGCGACGCGACCCGCGGCTGCATGTACGAAACCTCCAGGGCGCTCGCCATCCGCCACGCCGACGTCTTCACCTTCGACGAAAACCGCGCGACGACCGACGACCTGATCCGGCGCTTCGGCAACCGCGTTCTCGGCGACCCGGTTTTCCGGGTCGGGCGCGACCTGAAGCGTAAACTCGCTCCAGGCGACCGTTGCATCGGCGGCCTCCGGCTGCTGGCCGACACCGGCATAGCGAACGACTACTCGGTCCGCGCCGTCGCCGCCGCCATGTTGTTCCAGGCGGTGGACGAGGAAGGCAAGCCCTTCCCGGGTGATTCCGGGATCGTCGAATTGGCGAAAAGTTCCGGTCCCGAAGCGGTCCTGACCGGACTCTGCGGACTGGACGCCCACCGGGATGCGGAACCGGTCGCGAAAATCGCGAAGTTCTACCGTGATTTCCGCTAGGCGACTTTTAACGGGACTGTTACAAATTGGGCATTCAAACCGCCGAATGCCCAATTTGTAAAATCACAATCCTTGCGGCACAGGCGTTTTCGTTTTTTTTGCAAAGCGGCGATTGGCGGTTTAATCGCCATTTTGCAAAACTTAAATTTTAAAAGAAAATCGTGTCAACCGCCGCCGGATTTCCTTTGCGTCATGACAACCGCAACATTAACGCAGCTGCCGCACCGCCGCCTTCTGGATTTCCAGGCCCTTGACGTATTGCTCCATGAACTTGAGGAATCCCTCGCGGTCCTTGGCGTCCGGATCCACGCGGTCCTCCCTGGCCGAGGCGAACGCCTTTTCGGCGAGGAACTTGTCCAGTTCTTCGTCCTGCCCTTTCCGGACCATATACGCCGCCAGCAAGGCGATTCCCCACGCGCCGCCCTCGCCGGCCGATTCCATCACCGACACCGGAACGTTCAACGCGGCAGCCATGATGCGCTGGCCGACGCCCTTGGTCTTGAAGAGTCCGCCGTGCCCGAGCAACTGTTCGAGCCGGACGTTCTCCTTGTCGAAAAGAATGTCCATGCCGATCTTCAGGGTCGCGACGGTGGAGTAAAGAAGGACGCGCATGAACGTGGCGAGGCTCATCGGGCTGTCCGGGAGGCGGACGAACAGCGGCCTGCCTTCCTCGAGGCCGGTGATCGGCTCGCCGGAATAGTAGTTGTACGACAGCATTCCACCGCCGTCCGACGCTCCCTCCAGCGCCTTGAAATAAAGCGCGTCGTACAGTTCGCCCCTGGCGACGCCGGTCCCTAGGGAGGTCAGGAGTTCGCTGAACATGGCGACCCAGGCGTCGAGGTCGGAGGTGCAACTGTTGCAGTGCACCATGGCGACCGGTTTGCCGCCGGGAGTGGTTACCATGTCCACTTCCAGATAACGCCTGGAAAGGCTCTTTTCCAGGACGATCATGGCGAAAACGGAGGTTCCGGCCGATACGTTTCCGGTGCGCGGGGCGACGCTGTTGGTGGCGACCATGCCGGTGCCGGCGTCGCCTTCCGGCGGGCAGAGCGGAATCCCCGCCTTCAGGCCGCCGGTCGGATCGAGAAGTCTGGCACCCTCCCCGGTCAGGTGGCCCGCGTTGTCGCCGGCGTTCAGTATTTTCGGGAATATCCCTTCCAGCGTCCATCCATAGCCCTTGTCCGCGACGATGCCGGCGAATTTCTTCAACATGCCGGCGTCGTAATTGTTGGTGCCACTGTCGATGGGGAACATGCCGGAGGCGTCGCCGACGCCCACGACTTTTTGCCCCGTCAGCTTCCAGTGAACGTAACCGGCGAGCGTGGTCAGGAAGGCGATCTCCCCGACATGGGATTCATGGTTGAGAATGGACTGGTACAGGTGGGCGATGCTCCAGCGCTGGGGGACGTTGAAATCGAATTCCCTGGAAAGAATGGCGGCGGCCTGTTCCGTAATGGTGTTGCGCCAGGTCCGGAAGGGGGCCAGTTGCCCGTCCTTGGCGTTGAATGGAAGATACCCGTGCATCATGGCCGAGATGCCGATGGCGCCGACCGTGTCCAGCCCGCATCCGTACCGCGACCGCACATCGGCGACGAGGCTTTTGTAGACGCTTTGCAGGCCGATCCAGACGTCGTCGATATGGTAGGTCCACACCCCGTTCTCGAACTTGTTTTCCCAGTCGAAGCTGCCGGAAGCGATGGGCGAGCAATCCTGGCCGACAAGAACCGCCTTGATGCGGGTGGAGCCGAGTTCAATGCCGAGAATCGCGTTTCCTTCTGTGATGACGCGCTTGATGTCTTCGCTGTTGTTCATGCCGCATCCCCTTTGAAAATTGAATTCGCCAAGAAAAGCTTCCCGATTCAACCTGTCGATGCCAGTGGACTTTTGAAGGAAATGAAGTTTTGCAAAGTGGCGATTAAACCCGCCAATCGCCACTTTGCAAAAATCAAAAACGCCTGTGCCGCAATGATCGTGATTTTTACAAATTGGGCATTCGGCGGTTTGAATTCCCAATTTGCAAAAGTTCAGAAGGAAATCAAATAAACCGCCGTTGGATTTCCTTCAAAAGTCCACTCATGGCGCGGCCCTATTTTCTCCAGATTTTCGCGCTCAGGCGCGGCAACAGCAGGCTGAGGATGAGCAGGCAGCCGATGATGATTTTCATCAACTCCGCGGACAGGTTCAGCGCGTACATGCCGTTGCGGATGATGCCGATGATGAACACCGCCAGCGCCACGCCGACCAGGTTGCCCTTGCCGCCGTCCATGCTCACCCCGCCCAGCACCACCGCCGTGATCACGTCCAGCTCCAACCCCTGCGCCATGTTCCCCCGGGTCGAATTGTTGCGCGAGGTCATGATCACCCCGGCGACGGCCGAATACAGGCCGGTGAGGGTGAAGATGGCGATCAGGACCCGGTCCACCTTGATGCCGGAGTACAGCGCCGCCGTCTGGTTGTTGCCGATGGCGAACGACTTCCGGCCGAAGGTCGTCCGGTGCAGGACGAACCAGGAAACCGCGAACAGCGCGGCGAAAACCAGCAACGGGACGGGTACGTCCAGGACGGCGCCCCGCCCGATGAACGCGAACGCCGGCGGATACTTGGAATAGGTCTGGTCGCCGGTCGCCACGTGGGCCGCGCCCCGGTACAGGGACATCGTCGCCAGCGTCACCACCAGCGCGGGGATCCGCATTTTCGTGACGAGCAGGCCGTTGAAGGCGCCGGCCAGCGCGCCGGCGGCCAGGCCGGCGAGGATGCACAGCCACAGCGGCGCGCCGTATCGGGACAGCGCCGCCAGGACCACCGAAACCAGCGCGATGGTGGAAGCCACCGAAATGTCGATGTTCCTGGAAATGATGACGAACGCCATGGCCAAGGCGATGATGCCCATTTCCATGAAGTTGATGGTGACGCCGAGAAAAATCTTCGGGCGCAGCATGCGGGGAAAATACAGCCACAACAGGACGAACTCGACGGCCAGAATGCCGACGAGCACCACCTCCCACCAATAGGGGAAGCCGCCGCCGGCCTTGCCCCTGACGCCGTTGTTGGCCATGTCGTTCGCTCTCCGTCGCGGCCGGACCTGGCCGACTCAGGCCCTGTTTTTCCTGGCCATGCAGGAATCGAGGATCACCGCCGCCAGGATGATCGCGCCCTGGATGAACATCTTCCAGAACGGCGAGACCTGGAGGATGTTCATGGCGTGGATGATGACGCTCAGCATGATCGCGCCCAGGATCATGCCCACGGTCGAGCCCCTGCCGCCGGTGACGCTGGCGCCGCCGATGACGCAGCTGGCGATGATGGTCATCTCGTAGCCGAGGCCGGTGCTGGATTGGGCGAAATTGTAGCGCGAGCACCACATGCCGCCCGCCAGGCCGTTGAGCATGCCGCAGACGGCATAGGTGAAGAAAACGTACCCGGGGACGTTGATGCCGATCAGCCGCGCGTTCGCCTTGTCGCTGCCGATGGCGTAAAGCCGGCGGCCGTGGCGGGTGCGGGCGAGGAACAGGTGCGTCAGCAGGGCGGTCGCCAGGGCGACGGCCAGCATGTTGGTAAGCGCCGGATGGCCGAACCACTCGCCGTTGGCCATTTCCGTGTATTTCGGCGGCAGGTCGCGGGACACCACCCAGCCGCCCTTGCTGATCAGGAAGTTGAGGCCGCGGTAAATGCTGAGCGTCCCCAGGGTGACGATGATGGCGGGCACGTCGAAATAGGCGATGACGACGCCGTTGACCAGGCCAAGGACCAGGCCGATGGCGATGACCAGCAGGGCGACGCAGGCGAGCGGCGTTTCGGGATGGTCCCGCATCAGCAGGGCGGACGAAAACCCGGAGACGGCGATGATCGAACTGGTGGAAATGTCTATGTTGCCGGCCAGCATGACCAAAAGCTGCCCCGCCGCCGCCAGCATCAGGATGGCGGCGTCGCTGGACATGGTTTTCAGGTTGTTGATGTCGAGGAAATGCGGGTTGCTGACGCTCACCGCCGTCAGGCACACGACCAGGAAAATGAAAAGGCCGAGGGTGCGGTAGGCCCCCGGGTCCAAAAGCGGCGGCCGTCGCGCCGCGGCGGAATTGGCTGGCATGGGGTCTGGCTCCTTGCGGCGGCCGTTCATCCGGCGGCCGCCTTGCCGCCGGCGCCGGGGCTGGCCGCGATCATGATCTCGTCCTGGCTCGCCTCCCCGCGCCTGAATTCGCCGGATATTTCTCCGCCGCACATGACCAGGATGCGGTCGCTCATTTTCAGGATTTCGGGCATTTCCGACGATATCATGATGATGCCCATGCCCTCGGAGGCCAGCTTGTCCATCAACTGGTGGATGACGTCCTTGGCCCCGACGTCCACCCCCTTGGTGGGTTCGTCGAAGATAAGCGCCCGGGCGTCGCCCAGCAGCCACTTGGCCAGGACGATTTTCTGCTTGTTGCCGCCGGACAGGTTGTCCACGCACTCGGACACGTCGCGGTAGCGTACATCGAGCGTGTCGAAAATGCGCCGCGCCGCGTCCTTCTCCCGCGCCCGGTTGACCACGCGGCGGGGGAACATGCGGTCGAGCACCGACAGGGTCGCGTTTTCGTACAGGCTCATCCGCAGGACCAGCCCGTGGGCGCCGCGGTCCTCGGGAATGAGGCCGAGACCCGCGTTGAGGGCGGCGTTGGAATCGCGGATGTCGACGCCGCGCCCGTCAAGCAGAATCGAACCGGAGGTGGCGCGGGCGATGCCGAAAATGGTTTCCGCGAGCTCGGTCCGCCCGCTTCCGACCAGGCCGAAGAAGCCGAGAATCTCCCCCTTGTGGAGCGTGAACGAAACGTCCCGGACCAGGGCGCCCCGGGACAGGTTTTTCACCTCCAGGACCGCCTCGCCGCCGGCATGGCTCGCCGGCCGGGTGTTGACGTCGCCCAGGTCGCGGCCGACCATCATGCCTATCAGCGCGCCGGCGGCGATGTCCGCGATATTCTCGGTCCCGACGCGGTTGCCGTCGCGGAGGACCGTCACCCGATCCGACACCGCGAACACTTCGTCAAGCTTGTGGGAGATGAAGACGATGCCGACGCCGTCGTTCCTGAGCTTGCGCATGATGTCGAACAGCGTCCGGGTCTCCTCGACCGACAGCGCCGAGGTCGGCTCGTCCATCAGCAGGATGCGGAGGTTGGAGCCCGCCAGCGCCTTGGCGATCTCGACGATCTGGCGTTCGGCGACCGACAGGGCTTCCACCTTGACCCGCGGCGAAATGTTTCTCGCCTTCAGGTAGTCCAGGAGCCGGCCGGCCTCGGCGTGGGCGCGCTTCCAGTCCACCCAGCCCCAGGCGGTGGTGAAGGAGGATTGTTCGAGAAATATGTTTTCCGCGACGGAAAGATCCGGAAACAGGCTCAGTTCCTGATGGATGATGGCGACCCCGTTCTCCTGGGCGATGGCCGGGTTCCAGCGGCCGACATTCCTTCCGTCGAGCAGCACCCCGCCGCTGTCCGGCTGATAGATGCCGGCGACGACGCGGAACAGGGTGGACTTTCCCGAGCCGTTCTCGCCCAGCAGGGTGTGGATCTCTCCCGGGCGCAGGAAAAAATCGACGTCCTTGAGCGCCTGCACGCCGGGAAACCCCTTCGACACCTTTCTCACCTCGAGAATGTTATCGGGCATGCGGCGCATCCTTTTCAGCCCGGCGTCCGCGGCCGGGACGGGGCGGGAACGCGGCGGCCGGACAACGGAAACTCCCGGGGAGTGGACTTTTGGAGAAAATCAAACAAACCGCCGTTTGATTCTCTCCAAAGTTTCTTGGGTTTGCATTTTGCGTCGGGAATTATTGCAAGGTCGGCGGTATCGCCCGGCCTGACGAAAAATCAACCCATTGGCCCGTAAGCAGTAACATCTTTGGAGGAAATCGGGCGGTGGTTGGCCCGATTTCCTCCAAAAGTCCACGGGGAGAACCTTCCCAAAAAAAATTTCCCCGGGTTTCCCCGGCATCCCGCCGCCGCGATTACATCCCGCCCGCCGGCGGCTTCTAGAGCTTCTTGGCCCATTCGTCGACGTTGCCGACGGTGAAGACTTCGTTGGACTCGGTGGTGACGGTGG
>JAISXA010000249.1 GCA_031270685.1 Planctomycetota bacterium | reverse complement strand
TCGGGAATCGCGGAGGTCGGCTCGTCCATGATGAAGATGCGGGCGTCGAAGGCCAGCGCCTTGGCGATCTCGATGCGCTGGCGAACGGTCATGGGAAATTCCTCGACCGGGGTCTGGAGGTTGAGGTCAAGGTTGAGCCGGGCCAGGAGCTCCCGGGTGCGGGCCTCCTCGGCGGAGCGATCGAACCGCCAGCCGGGCCGGCGGCGTTCCCGGCCAAGGAAGATGTTGTCCACCACGTCCATTGCCGGGATGAGGGACATCTCCTGGTGGATGACGGAAATGCCGGCGTGACTGGCTTCGAGCGGGGTATGGTAGATCGTCTCCCTGCCGAACACCTCCATCTTCCCGTCGAAATCGGGATACACGCCGGAAATGATTTTGATCAGCGTGGACTTTCCCGCGCCGTTTTCTCCAGCCACCACATGGACTTCGCCGGCCAGGAGATCGAAATCCACATTCTTGAGAACCGGCACGCCGGAAAACAGTTTACTGACTTTGGTGATCTTGACCAGCGTCTCAGCCATGTTTACCGTCCTTATCCCGGGCGCGGGGCGTTTTCGCCCACTCCGAATGGATCCGTCCTTCAAATCCGCGGTCCGGGGCGGGAAGCGCGCGGATCCACTTCAGCCGGTTTCACAACGCGTCAGGCAAATCAATATGGGGGCGGCTTTCACGCATGCGAATCACACCGCCCCCGCAGTTTGAACGTTTATTCGGCCGTTTTTATTTCTAGTCCAGGGTCCACTTAACGACCGGTTCGCCGATATCCTTACCGTCCGGGGTTTCCGCGTCGAAAACCTTGGTGGCGAGCATGATGCGCTTGGGAATATTTTCACCGCGTTTGAGCTTCATGACCTGCTCGATGGCGATGTCCATTCCGCTCGGATAGAGGAAGGACGCGTCCAGGATGCCCTGCTTCACATAGGCGACGCCTTCGTGCTGCAGACCGTCGACGCCGACGAAGACGATGTCCTTTTCGCGGCCGGCGGCCTTGGCGGCCAAGTAGGCGCCGTGGGCCATGGGGTCGTTGTGGGCGTAAACGAAATCGATCTTGTCGAAGCGGGACAGGGCGGATTCCATTTCCTTGCGGGCCTGGGGTTCCATCCAGTTGGCGTCGACCTTGAAAATGATTTCGATGTCGGAACCCTTGATGCCTTCGACGAAGCCCTTGTTGCGTTCCTGGGCCCCGGAGACGGTCATCAGGCCGGTCAGTTCGACCGCCTGGGCCCGCTTGCCGCCGAACTTCGCCACCAGCCACTCGCCGGCGGCGCGGCCGATGACGACGTTGTCGCCGCCGATGAAGCAAGTGTAGTCATCGGTGAGGATCTCGCGGTCGATGACCAGCACCGGACAGCCGGACTTGTAGATTTCGGCCACGATGGGCGTGAAGGGGGCGGATTCCTTCGGCGACACGAGGATGCAGTCGATGTTGCCCGCTTCGTAGTCGTTAAGAAATTCGCGGAGCTGGGCCTGCTGGCGGGCGGTGTCGAGCTGGGCGTCCTTGTGGATGAGTTCGATGTCGTCCGGGTACTTCGCGACCTCCCGCTTGAGGTCCTCGTACATCGCCGCGCGCCAGGGTTCGCCGAGGTTGCACTGGCTGAATCCGACGCGCCATTTCTTCTTTTCGCCCGCCTCGACGCCGACGATGGCCTGGCCGAGCAACAGGGCGCACAACGCGATCCAAAGATACCTCATTTGGCTCCTCCTTGTGTATTGCACCTAAACGGAAAAACAACCGGCGCAGCGCCGGTAGACATTCGCAATCAGGGCAGCGCGCCCGCGGGCGGAAAAACGCAACCTGCGCCCCGACAAGGATAATCGCGTCGACAGCGGAATAAAACAGCGGCAATGGGCAGCGGTTGTTTCGCAATGGGGCGATGACCGTACTATAACCCGCGGGCGTTTTTTGTCAATGTATTTCCGGAGCGTGGACCTCCAACCGATTTTCTCCATCAATGCACGGTATGCCCGCGCGCGGCAAGCGGGGGCGGACGCTGTCCGCCCCCGGCGCGGGACAATGCAAACGCACTCCGTCACCCGCCGAGCAGGAACTTGGCGTTCACCTCGCCGCCGTTGAGCAGGTGCGGCAGCGGCTGCGGCCGGTCGACGCCCTCGATGAAGGCGGGGCGCGCCGCCCACGGGGTTCCGGATAGGACATTGGTCATATCCATCCAGAACTGGAGCCGGGCCGGCTTGAGGCCCCGGATCATATGCAGGTGGTTGGCGGGGGCGTAGTGCTTGTATTCGTACATGGTCGCGTATTTCGGCACGACCCAGGTGTGGGGCCAGTCGTAGGCGGAGGTCTTGCGCACCGCCTCCGAGAGCTTGGGAATCATTTCCGTGGTGGCGGCTTCGTCCCAGAACATGGTGAAGCGGTCGGCCGGATAGCTGTAGGCGAGGCGGCCGGCGATGCCCTCGATGCCGCCGGGGGTGACGAAGGTCACCGAGTTGCCGCCGCCGGGGAAGTAGTCGGGATCGACCGCCGGCAGCCCGATGTTCTTGAGTATCTGCTCCGGCTTCCAACCCGGCAGGCCCGCCCAGTCGAAGGACGCCGCGCCCGAATTGACGCCGTCGACGAAGCCTTTCTGCGCCCAGACGTCGTCCGCGCCGTAGGACACGCCGACCTTGTCGGCAAGGCCCTGGATCTCCCACGGCTCCCAAACCTTGCGGAAGTCCATGAACAGGGGCGGATTGCCGGCGCTGAGCCAAGTCATGGCCAGCATGGTCAACAGGCCCTGGGTGTCGGCTTCGGTCGCGTAGGGGAGCGGCTCCTTCCTGCCGTTGTGGTCGAAGCTGGAATTGAAGACCGATTCCATGAAGTCCGGCCCGGGCAGCGGAATGCCGCGCCGGTCCGAGTTCCATTCAAGCTGGGCCATGAAGCCGCCGCCGACGGCGTTGAGGTCGGCCATCAAGTCGCGGGTGACGAGGTAGAGCGCGATCGACTGGTTGAAGTTCTCCGATTCGCGCTTGGTCCTGGCGGCGAGGCGCTTGCCGATGTGCTTGTCGACCCACGCGCGCATGGCCTTTTGCTCGGCGGGCTTGTACGATTTCTTGGCGAGCATGTCGGCGAGCAGCTTCATATCCAGGCGGGTGATCTCGAGGCCGAAGGTCCGGCGGGTCGGGAGGATGTGGGCGAGCGCGGTTTCCATGCCCATCGAGTCGTGGCCGAACACCACCACTCGGCGGCCGCGAAGGCCGACGACGGTCACGGCGGCCTGGCACCAGTCGATGAGCGCGTCGGCGGTGCCCTTGGTCATCACCGGGTTCTGGCCGACGTCGGGCCAGGTGCCGACGTTGAGGTGGGCCATGATCCCGGACTGGGCGAGCGCGCCGAGGGTCGCCTGCGCGAACACCACGCCCGGCAGGGTGGCCGAGTTGCCGCAGGTGATGTTCAGCGGCGTTTGCTTCGGGAAATGCGCGAGGAACGACAACAGCGTGGGCTGCGGGAAGCACCAGGCGTCCGGCACGCAGACCAGGATGTTCGCCCCGGCGTCGAGCAGCTGGCGGGCGGCGATGTCGGCGGATTTCTCCTCCATGACCTGGGTCGGGGTGTACACCACCTGGGGCGCGCCGCCGTCGGGAAGCTTCACGTTCTTGGCGATGATGTCGGCGGCCATCTTGACGATGTTTTTGCCGCGCTCCCAAAAGGACTTGTCGATGCGCGGATCGTTGGTGGCGAAAACTCCGATCACCGGTGCCTTGATCTTGCCCGGTTTGCCTTCGCCAAGATTCTTTGCGGTTGCCATCGGCTCTTTCCTCCAAAAAAAAGGAATGCACAGCAATCGTGCTGTGAAAATGAACTGGGGAATTCCGTCCCGCCCCAAAGGCGGCGGATAAAGCGTTTTGATTGGACGGAAATTCTTATGTATAATTTTCCCGGGAAAACATAAAGCAAAAAAACGGGGAGACGGACAAATGGCGGGACAGGTGGAAATCTACGACGTCACCCTGCGCGACGGAGCGCAGGGCGAAGGGGTCAATTTCAGCCTTGAGGACAAACTTCGCCTGTCGCAGGCGCTCGACGATCTGGGCGTGCATTACATCGAGGGCGGCTGGCCGGGGTCCAACCCCAAGGACGTCGAGTATTTCGCGGCCATGCGGAAGACGGTGCTCGACCACGCCATCCTCACCGCCTTCGGCTCCACCCGCCGCGCGGGCAATCCCGCCGACCGGGACGGGAACCTCAACAAGATCGCGGCGGCCAGGCCGGGTGCGGCCACGATCTTCGGCAAGACCTGGGACCTGCACGTCCACGACGCGCTTCGCGTCACCCTGGACGAGAACCTCGACATGATCGAAAGCTCGATCAGGTATCTCAGGGACCGGGTCGGACGGGTGTTTTTCGACGCCGAGCACTTCTTCGACGGCTATCGCGAAAATCCCGGTTACGCGCTCAAATGCCTCGAGGCGGCCCTGTCCGGCGGCGCGGAACGGGTCATCCTCTGCGACACCAACGGCGGGCGGATGGTACACGAAACAACCGGGACGATCGACGCGGTGCGCCGGACCTTCCCCGACGCGCGGCTGGGCATCCACTGCCACAACGATTCCGGCCTCGCCGTCGCCAATTCGGTCGAGGCGGTCATGCACGGCGCGGAGCTGGTCCAGGGGTGCATCAACGGCTTCGGCGAGCGCACCGGCAACGCCGACCTGTGCTCGATCATCCCCATCCTCGAACTCAAGGCGGGCCGGCGGACGGTGGGCAGGCAAAACCTCGAAAAGCTCACCAACATCAGCCGCTTCGCCTACGAACTGGCGAACCTGTCCCGCCGCGACTTCCAGCCCTTCGTCGGCGCGAGCGCCTTCGCGCACAAGGGCGGAACCCACGTCTCCGCCATGGCCCGGAATACCCGCAGCTACGAGGCGGTCGAACCTGAGTCGGTCGGCAACACCCGCCGCATCCTCATTTCCGAGCTTGCCGGGCGGGCCAGCGTCCTCGCCCGCTACCCCGAGTTGGCCGCGCACCCGGACAAGATGAATCCGCTGCTCGAGGAGATCATGCGGCGCGAAAACGACGGCTTCGCCTACGAGAACGCCGACGCCTCGTTCGAGATGCTGTTGAAGCGGTTTCTCGGCCGTTTCGAGCCGTCCTTCGAGCTGCTCGGATTCCGCGCCGCCACCGAGGAACGCGACGGCGGCTCCATTTCCGAGGCGTCGGTGAAGGTGCGCATCGGCGACATCGACCTCCATACCGTGTCCGAAGGGCTGCACGGCCCGGTCGGCGCGCTCGACCTGGCGCTCAGGAAGGCGCTGAACCACGTTTTCCCGTTTTTCGACGCCATTCGCCTCATCGACTTCCGCGTGCATATCGTCAACGCCCAGGCCGGAACCAACGCCAAGGTCCGCGTCGTCATCCAGTCCCAGGAGGGCGACGACGCCTGGGGCACGGTCGGGGTGTCGGAAAACATCCTGAACGCCTCCTGCCAGGCGCTCGTCGACAGCTTCCAGTATCTCGTCATGCGCCACGGCGGCAAAAGCGCCGCGAACTTCCGCCGCCGGCTGCACCAGGTTTGATCGGGCATTTTGTAAAACTTCAGTTTCAAGATAATTTCAGCGGTTGCGCCCCGCCGGGCGATCCAAAAAACCGGCCCCGTTTCCGGGGCCGGAGGGAGCGGAAGCAGATGCCGCCGGTCGGGGCGGAGATCATTTCTTGTCCTCGTCGACGATGGTGTAGTCGGCGTCCACTACGCTGTCGTCGCCGCGCTTGTCAGATTCCTGTTGGGGCGGGGGCTCGGCGGCCGCGCCGGGACCGGACGCCTGCTGCGTCTTTTCGTACATTTTCTGCGCCATGGTGTGGGAAGCGCCTTCCACCTCCTTGAGCGCCGCCTCGATGGCGGAAAGATCGTCGCCGTCCTTCACCTGTTCCAGCTTGACCAGGGTCGCCTCGACCGCTTCCCGGTCGGGGGCGTCGATCTTGTCGGCGTTGTCCTGCAGGGTTTTGCGCAACTGGTAGACGGTCTGGTCCGCCTGGTTCCTGGCCTGGACCAGTTTTCCCTTTTCGTCGTCCTCCTTGGCGTGCTCGGCCGCGTCGTTCACCATGCGCCGGATCTCCTCCTCGGAGAGCCCGGAAGCGGACTTGATGGTGATGGACTGCTCCTTGTTCGTCGCCTTGTCCTTCGCCGACACCGACAGAATGCCGTTGTTGTCGAGCGAGAAGGCGACCTCGACCTGCGGCACGCCGCGCGGGGCGGGCGGGATGCCGTCAAGCTGGAACTTGCCGAGCGTCCGGTTGCCGGACGCCAGTTTGCGCTCGCCCTGGAGCACGTGGATATCCACCGCCGGCTGGTTGTCGGTCGCGGTCGAGAATGTTTCCGACTTCGAAACCGGGATCGTCGTGTTCCTGGGGATCAGCGGCGTCATGACGCCGCCGAGCGTTTCGATGCCGAGGGTCAGCGGGGTGACGTCGAGCAGCAGCACGTCGCGGACCTCGCCGCCGATGACCCCGGCCTGGATCGCCGCGCCGATCGCCACGACCTCGTCCGGGTTGACGCCGCGATGGGGCTCGCGCCCGAAAATCTCCTTGCAGATCGCCTGCACGGCGGGCATGCGGGTGGAACCGCCGACGAGCACGACCTCGTTTATGTCCTTCGGCGAGAGCTGCGCGTCCTTGAGGCACTGGGTGCATGGTTGCCGGCAGCGCTCGACGAGCGGATCTACCAGTTCCTCGAGCTTGGCGCGCTTAAGGTTGAGCTGGAGATGCTTCGGCCCGGCGGCGTCGGCGGTGATGTAGGGGATGTTGATGTCCGTGGACACCGCCTGCGACAGCTCGCACTTGGCCTTTTCCGCCGCTTCCTTCAGACGCTGGAGCGCCATCTTGTCCTGCTTGAGTTCGATGCCCTGGTCCTTCTTGAACTCCTCGCAGATCCAGTTGATGATCGCGTCGTCGAAGTCGTCGCCGCCAAGGTGGGTGTCGCCGTTGGTGGCAAGCACTTCGAACACGCCGTCGCCGACGTCGAGGATGGAAATGTCGAAAGTGCCGCCGCCGAGGTCGAAGACGGCGATCTTCTCGTTTTTCTTCTTGTCAAGGCCGTAGGCAAGGGAAGCCGCCGTCGGCTCGTTGACGATGCGCTTGACCTCGAGGCCGGCGATGCGGCCGGCGTCCTTGGTCGCCTGGCGCTGCGAATCGTTGAAATAGGCCGGGACGGTGATGACCGCGTCGGAAACCTTTTCCCCAAGGTAGTCCTCGGCGCACTGCTTGAGGAATTGCAGGATCATGGCGCTGATCTCGGGCGGGGTGTACTTCTTGCCCATCGCCTCCACGCCGACCAATTCGTCCGCGCCGCCGACGATTTTGTAGGGAACCGATTTCTCCTCGGCGGCGACCTCGGAATGCCGGCGGCCCATGAAGCGCTTGATGCTGTAGATGGTGTTCTGGGGGTTGGTGACCGCCTGCCTCTTGGCGAGTTGGCCCACCAGGCGCCCGTCATTGGTGAACGCCACCACTGACGCCGTGGTGCGGTTGCCTTCCTTGTTGGGGATGATCTTGGGCTCGCCGCCTTCCATCACCGCGACGCAGGAATTGGTGGTGCCCAGGTCGATGCCGATAATCTTGCCCATATGAAAACTCCTCCGCATTAATAGAGAATTTGCAATATCAATATTCCACTTGGGCCGGGGCAGCCATTGCCGACGGCATACCGGAAAAGTGTTATTGACGGCATGTCATGCAACTGAGGTGCCTTTTTTACAACAGCTTTAACTGAATGCGGGGCAATGGTTAAGTTGTTTGGTATACGTGTATTGCAATGTTGAAAGTTGGGGCGGCGGACGAGGCGGTCGAAGCTCTCGAGGCGCAGGCGGGGATTATTTGTCAAAATGACAGCCCACCGGTACGCTTTGGGGAATCGAGACTTCCTTCAAAAGTCCACTTCACGACAAGCGGCGCTTTTCATTTTCCAGTGGAAGAATTCCAATATTTTCCGTAAAGTCTAGTTTTGCCATGACGCGAACCAGGATGCCGGAGCGGAGGAGTGCGCGCGATGATGCTCGTTGCCGACAATCTCCATAAATATTACGGCGCTTATCCGGCCCTGAACGGGGTGAGTTTCCAAATCGACCGCGGTGAAACGGTGGGATTCCTCGGAGTCAACGGCGCCGGCAAATCGACGACCATGCGCCTCCTGACCGGATTCCTCGCGCCGACGTCGGGCGCGGCGCGCGTGAACGGGCTCGATCCCGCGATTCCACAGGTCCGCAAAAACTTCGGCTATCTTCCCGAGCTTAATCCGCTGCCGACGCGCATGCGCGTCGGCGAATACCTGCTCTTCCGCGCCGGCCTCAAGGGCCTGCGGGGCGCAAAGGCGAAAGCCGCCGTGGCCGGGGCGGCGAAGGATTGCGCCATCGAGGGGGTTCTGTACAACTTGATTTCCAGCCTTTCCAAGGGCTATCGCCAGCGGGTCGGACTGGCGGACAGCATACTCGCCCGCCCACCGGCGCTGATTCTCGACGAACCGACGAGCGGCCTCGATCCCGCCCAAGCCGAGGAGGCGCGCGAGTTGATCCGCGCCCTGGGGAGGGAATCCACCATCCTTCTTTCGAGCCATATTCTCCACGATGTGGAATGCCTGTGCCGCAGGGTGATCATCATCGACGAGGGCAGGGTTGTCGCCGACGATTCGGTGGAAACGATCTCCGCCGCCAACGTCGAGGAACGCACCATCGCCCTTGAGATCATCGCCGCCGAACCGATACGCGAGGCGTTGCGGGGCATTCCCGGCGTCAAGTCGATCAGCGTGACCGGGAATCCCGGCCGGGAATCGCCCTATACCGTGCGCGTCACCATGCCGCCCGGCGTGGATCTGCGGCTGGAAATCGCATCCCTCGCCTCGCGGCGGGGCTGGCTCATCACCGAAATGCATCTCGAGCCGGCGCGGCTGGAGGATATTTTCAGGTTGTTGACGCGGGCGGTCCGGCCGGCGGCTTCCCGCGACGGAAAGGACGGGGCATAACCTATGGGCACGTTTTCGGCGCTGGCGAAAAAAGAGATGCTTACGGGGATTCTGCATCCGGCCGTGCTCTTCGCCGCCGCCTTTTTCGCCCTCCTGGATTCGTTCGCCTTCTTTCTCATCGTCAGCCGCCCCGGCGGCGGCTACGCGGTTTTCGACGAGATGGCGCTGTTCATGCTTTTCACCGCGATCTTCCTCTATCCGCTGGTTTCGATGAACGCCTTTTCCGAGGAAAACGCCGAGGGAACGTTGGAGACGCTCCTTACCGCGCCGGTGGGGCATTTCTCCGCCATCGCCGCGAAATTCACCGCGTGCCTGGCTTTCGTCGCCGTCTCCCTGCTGCCCGGACTAGTGTACGCGGTTCTCCTCGATTACGGCGGCAATCTCGATTGGCGGGCCACCGCCGCCGCCTTCCTGGCGCTTTTCGCGGTCGGGGCGCTCGCAATGGCGATCGGGATCTTCATCTCGGCGCTGACCGTTTCCCCGGCGGCGGCGGCGGCCGGCTCCGGCGGGGTGCTTGTCTTCATGGCGATCAGCGCCGACATCGATCCCTACGGGGGCGGGCTGGCGAATTTCCTGAACAGCCTCAGCTACGTTCCCCACGCCAAGCGCTGGATCGCCGGCGAACTGGACACGCGGGGGCTGATCTACTTCCTGTCGGCCGCCGCCCTGTTCCTGTTTTACGCCTGGCTGTCGCTGGGCGCGCGCGGGCAAGGGAAGCGCGCCGTCACCAGGACCTCCCGCCGGCGCGCGCTGTTCACTTGCCTGTTGATATGCCTCGGGTTCATCCTCCTGGTCGCGCAGTTGGCCCTCTTCCACATCAAGGGCGTATGGGAAAGCGGCACCCCGCTGCTGGGTCCGACCCTGCGGCGGCTCCCGTGGAACTGGTTCCTGCCGGCCGTCCTGTCCGCCCTGTGCTTCCTATGGTCGGTGTTCACCTACCGCGCCGCCCGCCGGTCCGCGCGGCAGGCCGTTCCCGCGCGATCCCGAAAATACGCGACCCTCTCGGACAAGCAGGTTCTGGGCGCGGCCAAACTGTACTACGCCGCAACGCGGCGTTCCCGCCTGGGCGTGGCGATCGCCGCCGTCGCCGCGCTGGCTATCGTCCTCAATCTCAATTGGCTCGCGCACTATCCGTTCCGCACCTTCCAGAATTCCCGGAACCTTTCCGTCCTTTCGGCCTTGAGAGGCAGGAGTTGGGACGTAACCCAGGAAAAACGGAATTCCCTTTCCGCCGAGACGCGTCGCGTTCTCGACGGCTTGCAGGGCAGGGCGCGGATCTACGCTTTTTTCGCGGCCGACGGGGAGTTCCACGGCGTGCCTCTCGCCGAGGAGCTTCGCCGCCTCTTCGCGCGGTACGGCGACTACAACGGCATGGTCTCCTCGGCGTTCGCCGATCCGGTCAACGACCCCGAACGCGCCCAGACCCTGGCTCGCGGACTCGACCTGCCCCCGCAGGGCCTGGAAAACCGGCTGATCGTCGAATACCAGGGCCGCAGGCTCGAGGCCCCGGTCTCGTGGCTGGCCTCTCCGCCGGATTGGCGCGCGCAGATGGCGGGCGACACCCGGTGGGTGTTCGACGGCGAACGCGGAGTGACCCAGGCGCTCATGCATCTTCTGGACCCGAGGGTGCCCACCGTCTTTTTCAGTTACGGACACCGCGAGCATTCCATTGTCGAAAACGCTTCCTCCGACCGTTCCGTTTCCCGGTTCGCGCGGGCGCTGGCGCAGAACAACATGCGTATACGCCAGTTCATCCTTTCCGCCGACCAGCCACCGCCGCCCGAATGCGACATCCTGGTTGTCGCCGCCCCAAGAACGCCTTTCGCCGACCGCGACGTGGACAACCTCCGCAAATACCTCGAGCGGGGCGGACGCCTGCTTTTGTTAGCGCCCCAGCCCGAGGGCGGACTGTTTCTCGAGGAGAATGACCCGCTCAACGCCCTCGTCTTCGAGATGGGCGGATCGGTACGCGACGACATCGTCTACGACGCGTCCCGCAACGACGGCGGCGTCGAAACCGCGCCGCTCGGAAGGCTCAAGGGCTCGGGAGACGGCGGGCTGGCGTTTGCCTTTCCCGGGTCCAGGTCGATTCGCGACAACCCCCGTTCGCTGGAAAACGGGTGGAACTGCGAGCGGCTTGTCGAAACCTTTCCCTCCTCGGTCGCGCGCCGGATGCGGGACGGGGATCCGAGGCCCGGTCCCTTCACCATGGTCTACCGGGCGGTGAAGGAGGCCGAAGGGCGGGAGTCGAGGGTGGTTTTGGTGTCCTCCGGCCGGCTGGCGGCGGATTCCGACATCAGGCGCGGCGACAACGAGTCGCTCGTCGTCGGCCTCGCGCAGTGGCTCGCGGGTAGGGAGGAAAGCTACCTCACCACGCCGAGACCGTGGATCAACAGGAGGCTCACCCTCGTCGATTCGGAATTGCGGGGCATACTCTGGCTCGCCCTCGTCGCGCTTCCCCTGGCGTGGCTGCTGGCCGGTCTAGGGGTGTGGTGGGCGCGGAAGGACTGAACCCGCAACGCCGTATTTGCTGGAACCGCTTCGCAAATACAACGTTGTGGAACCGATTATTATGCATTATGAACTGAAGTTTTGCAAAGTGGCGATTAAACCGCCAATCGCCGCTTTGCAAAAATCAAAAACGCCTGTGCCGCAAGGATCGTGATTTTTACGAATTGGGCATTCGGCGGTTTGAATGCCCAATTCGTAAAAGTTCAGTTATGAACTGAGATGAAATGTCCAAGCGGAGCGTGATAATCCTCGCGGCCCTCGCCGCACTGTTGTCCCTGTTTTCGCTGTCGCTGTCGCGGCGCGATTCCAGCGACTGGCGCTCGAGTCGCGCGCGGCGGTTGTTCCCGTTCCCGTGGCTCGTGGTGAACGCCATCCGCATCGAGCGCGCCGGGCAGGATCCCGTCGTACTCGAGAAAACCTGGAACGGCGAATGGCAGCTGCTCGGGGACGGCGATCTGCGGGATAGCCCCAACCCCAAGGCCGTCGAGGAGCTTTCCGCCCTGGTCATGCTGCCGTGGCGGGAGGAGGCGCCGGATCTGCCCGCTCCCGATCCGGAAAGCGCCGTCGCCGTGGCGGCGACAACCGCCTCGGGGGAATCGGTGCGGATCGTTTTTGGCGGCGTACGGCAAAATCTCCGCACCGCGATCATCAACGGCGATCCGGAAATGGTCTACGGCGTCAATCAGGATCTGGCGAAAATACTGGACTGGCCACGCGAGCGCTTCCGCAACCTCAACCTGTTGGCCATGCCGGCGGGCGGAAGGCCGGTCCGGGTTACGGTGGCTCCCGGACCGGAAGGGCGCGTGGCGTTGGAACGCCAAACCGCCGGCTGGGCGATGAGCGAACCGGTCGAGTGGCAGGTCGACGCCGCCCGGCTCGACATGCTCCTGCGCTGGATGGACAACCTCCGCGCCGAGTCCATCGCCGCCGAGATGACCGGCGACGCGGAATGGTTCGGCTTCACCCCGGACTCGGGCTACATCGAGGCGGTTTTCGTAGACCATGACGGCGCGGAGGCGGTGCGCCGGGTGGAGATCGGCAAGGAGTCGGCGGAAAATAGCGAAGAGGCGTACGCCCGGGTCGTCGGCCGAAATCCGGTATTTACGGTATCCAAAGCCTCCCTTGGGGAGATCGCCCTCGAGTTCGGCCGCCAGCATCCCAGGGATTGGGCGAATTTCTACCGCCTGCGTTCGCTCAACCTTTTGCGCGGCGAGATGCCGGAAAAGATAATCATCGAAAGGCTGTTGCCGAAACCGGCGAAGCTGACCATCGAGATGCTCGGCGAGCCGGAGGAGATGCGTTGGCGAGGGACGCTCGAGGAAGACGGGGCGACCCGGTCTTTCGCCGTCGATCCCCCGGTCGCCGAGGATTCGTCCCGGCCGCTCACCGCGCTGGTCACCGGACTCTCGCGCTTCAGGGTAAAATACTTCCTGGCCGACCAGCCGCCAGGCCCGGAAACGGCCAGATGGACCGCGTATCCGGCGTGGCGCTTTTCCTCCACGTCGCCGAACGGGACGCCGAATCCGGAACTTGTCCTTTACGCCGCCGACGCGGAGGGCAATCTTCCGCCGGGCGCCCCCTTCGTCGAGGGCGAAGCCGGGCCGGCGGAAATGCGGCCGCTTTCGGGAATGCCGGAATTCGTGGGCATCGCCTCCTCGATCGGCGGACGCCCGGCGGTTATGGAAATGTTTTCCGATCTGTCGTTCCTGCTCTGCCTGCCGCCCTACAGGTATCAATCCAAACGCATGATCGACTCCGATCCGCGCGCCTGGCGGAAAGTGGAGTTGGTTGCCGCGGGTTCGCGCCACGCCTACCTCCGGGAAGGCCGGGGCGTAAGCGAACAGTGGTGGCGGGAGGATGGCGAACCGCTTATGGACGACAACAACCGCTTCGTCATAGCCGTCCAGGCGCTGTCCCAATTGCAGGCTCTAGGGTTTGTCGCCGAAACCGTCGATCGGGACGATAAGTTTGGACTTGACCAGCCGACGATTACCGCGATAGTTTATGGGATTTCCGAGGGGGGGG
>JAISXA010000229.1 GCA_031270685.1 Planctomycetota bacterium | reverse complement strand
CCAGGATTTCGCGGTGGGCGACCTGATCGATCAGGGTGACGGAACAGGCGTTGCCGTCGTAACGGCCGAGGACGACGCGGACGGAGGAGTTGCCGCAGTCAATGGCCACCAGGTTCAAGGCGTCTTTTTTCATGGGCAAGCCGTTCGTCAACGGGGTTTCAAAAAACGCGCCGGGGGTCTGCTTGTTTTGAGGGAAACCAAACGGCGGTTCGATAGATTTCCTTCAAAAGTCCACTTATACTACGCCCAGGCGCGAAAAAAACAAGCCGGAGAAAACATGATTGCGGGGCGCGCGCCGCCAACCCGCGATGCGCCCGCATCCGAAAATGCGGTTATGCCGGGGCCTTGACCGCCTCCGCCTGCCGGCGCAGCGCCCACGGAGCGTACCAGCGCCGGTTGCAGTATTTGACGGCCAGAACCAAGATTAGGACCAGACCCCACATCGCCAGGCTGATATGCTGGCTCACCCCGTAAAGGGTGAGGCCGGTGGAAATGATCTGCAGGACGAACAGGGCGAGGACCACGCCCCACACCTTGCCGAAGCCGCCGTTGGGATCGGCGCCGCCCATGATGATGGCGAGGACGGTGAGCAGGAGGTAGGATTCGCCGTATCCCATGCGAGCCGAATTGAAGCGGGCGGTCATGACCAGACCGGCGAGCGCGCACATGAGGCTTGAAAAGACGTATATGCCGATCAATACCTGGTGGGTGGCGACGCCGGAGTAGTAGGCGGCGTTGATGTTCGAGCCTATCATGTATATGTATTTACCGAAGCTGGTTTTGCCCAGGACCAGGGCGGTTGCCAGGGCGGCGGCGGCAAAGACCGCCAGCGGCATGGGGACGCCCAGAAAAGTTCCATTGCCCAGGAATTGCACCGCCGGAGGCATGCCGGTGATGGGCGCACCCCGGGTGAGGGAGATGCCTATGCCCTTGAGCAGGGTCATCACGCCGAGCGTGGTGAGCGTGGGATGGACGCCGACATAGGCCGCCATGGCGCCGATCCCGGCGCCGATTGCCGCCGCTACTGCGCAGGCCCCGACAAAACCGAGGAACAGCCACACGGCCTGGGTCGCCGCGCCGGCGTCGGCGGGAATGCGTGACGTCCACAGCCACGCCATGAAAAGGCTGGATACATTGGCGGTCGCGATGATGGACAGGTTGAACCCGGCGCTGACGAAAGGCAGGAACATGGCCAGGGTCAGCAGGCCCAGCTCCGGCATCTGGAAGGCCATGGATTCGAAGGTGCGTTTGGACGGGAAACTCTCCGGCATCAACGCGCCGAATGTCGCGAGCCCCGCCAGTGCCAGCGCGGGAAGACCCAGGGCCGGGATTATCGTCAAGAAGGCGGTTTTCCGCATTTGCCGCTCCCGTGAAAACCGAATCGGAGATCCGGATTCCGCATGGCTTCAGGCGAAGCCGACGTCCGTTTCCTTGCGTTTGCCGAGATGCGTCGCGCACAAGGCGATGACGATGACCGGGCCGATGATGACGTCGGAGAAATAGGACGATACGCCGAACAGATTGAGCCCGTTTTTCAGCAGGCCGATGAGAAAGACGCCGAGAATGGCGCCGGCCACGCCGCCGCGGCCGCCGGCGAAGCTGGCGCCGCCAAGAATCGCGGCCGCCAGAACATCGAACTCGCGGCCAACCAGGGCGTTCGGAACCACTTCTTCCACCCGGAGCGCCTGGGTGATGCCGCCGATGGCGGCCATCAGCCCCAGGTAGCCGTAGGCGAAGAGGTGCAGGGCGCCCAAACGGATGCCCAGGCGGCGCGCCGCTTCCGGGTTGCCGCCCATGGCATAGAGTTGGCGGCCGGTGGTGGTGTGGGCGAGAAGGGCGAAGGTCAGGACGGCCGCGACCGCCATGACCAACGGCGCCGCGCCGATGGGATGGCGCTGGCCGCCGACGGTCACGGAGAACAGCGTTCCGGAGAATTGGTACATCCAGCCGGGAAGGTTGTAGATGGACCGGCCGCCCGAAGAGTACATCAATCCGCCGAACATGACGCTTTGCGTGCTGATGGTGACGATGATGGAGACGACGGCGAGATAGTGGATGAGCGCGCCGTTGACCAGGCCGATAAACGCGCCGGCGGCCAGGGCGGGGAGAACGCCAAGGATGAAGGAATCGTCCAGCCCCAGGCTCCTGGAAACCACGACGGCCAGGTATTGCGCCACGCTCGCCGTGGCGAGAAAGGATATGTCGATGCCGCCGGCGACGAGCACCACCAGCAGTCCCATGGTGAAAATGCCGGTGACGGAGTACGACTCGACGAGATTCAAGAAATTGCGTAGCGTGAAGAAGGTGGTCGTGGCGAGGGAGAAGAACGCGGCGATCGCCAGCATTACCAGCGCCAGATAGACCGCCACCCGGTCGCGCCGCCGCCGCCCCGCCCTAGCCATTTTCGATCATCCCGGCAAGCTCGCGCTCCGAAACCCGGTCCGGCGAATATTCCCCGGCGATGGTTCCTCGCCGGAAATGGAGAATCCGGTCGCAGTTGCGGTAGACCTCGGATACTTCGTCCGAAATGACGGCGACGGCTATTTTCCGCTCCGCCAGCCGGCGGATGAGGCGGTGGACGCCGTCTTTCGCGCCCACATCCACGCCCGCCGTGGGCGAATCGAGGATGAGGATTTTCGGATCGGTGAGAATCCATTTGGCCAACGCGACCTTTTGCTGATTGCCGCCCGAGAGAACCGAAACCGCGTCGTCGACGTTCGCCGCCTTTATATCCAGCCTCTCCACCCATTCGGCGACGGTCCGGTCGCGTTTGGCCGGGCTGATCAGCCCGGCGAAGGTCTTCAGCCTGTCCATGACGGTCAGGACCATGTTGTCCTTCACCGACTGCGGTTGAATCAGTCCGAGCGCGAGGCGATCCTCGGAAAGATAGCCGACGCCCGCCTTGATGGCGTCCCGCTGGTTGCGGAAACGGACGGCGCGGCCGCGGATACGCATCTCCCCGGAATCCGGTCGGGTCATGCCGAAGAGGGACAGGGCGAGTTCCGTCCTCCCGGAGCCGAGAAGGCCGCAAATGCCCAAAACCTCCCCTTCCCGGAGGGCGAAGGAAACGTCATGGAACTGGCCGGCGCGCGTCAGCCCCCTGACCTCGAGCGCCGTTTCGCCGGCGGCGGCAGCTTTCGTCCTTTTCCCGGCGTCAATCCGGCGACCGGCGATCAGCCCGGTCAGCCTTTCCTTGTCCATCCCGGAAGCCGGGAAGGTGCCGATCTTGACGCCGTCAACCATGACCGTGACCCGGTCCGATACTTCCAGGACTTCGTCGAGGCGGTGATTGACGAAAACGACGGTTATCCCACGCAATTTGAGATAACGGACGGCGGCGAGGAGATTGTTGACCTCGACCCGGGGGAGCGAGGCCGTCGGTTCGTCCATGATGACCAGTTTGGCGTCCGCCGCCAGCGCGCGGCAGATCGCAACCTGCTGGCGCCGGGCGATGGTGAGATTCTCGACCGGTTCGTCCGGATCGAGGTCGAACTTCATCGCGTCCAGCGCTTCCCGGGCCAGCGCGCGGAGGCGGGACTCGCGGTACGGGCGGAGGCTTCCCAGGTTGCATTCGAAGGCGATGTTCTCGTAGACGCTGAGATTGGGGAACAGCGCCAGATCCTGATAGATGACCTGAACGCCGCAATCCCGGGATTCCCGCGGCGTGAGGTACGGGTGTTCGCGGCCGCCGATGACGATCACGGCGCCGCGGTCCGGGCGGTAGGTTCCGGAAATGATCTTGGCCAGCGTGCTTTTGCCGCAGCCGTTGGCGCCGCAGAGGCAATGCACCTCGCCTTTTTCCAGTTCGAGGTCCACCCCTTTCAATGCGTAGTTGCCGCCGAAACGCTTGGATATGTTCCTGAGGACGACGATGGGGCCGCGGGTCGGGGCGGAAGCGCCGTCACGGAGCGTTCGCGCGCCCGCCCGCTCCGCGGTACGGTTGCGCGCCCGCGCGGGCTCGGCGCTGCCCGCCTCCGCGGCCCTGACGCCGCCCACGCCGCCGCTCGGCATGGCGATACGGTCGGTGCGCATGACCATGTCCCCCCCGGTTGCGGCCAGACGGCAGGTCCGCCGGGAAAATACAAGCAAGGCTGTTCGATTCCTCCCTCCCCGGACCGGATGTCCGGGGAGAGGTGGAACCAGTCGGCCGCGGCGGCAACAGCCCGCCTACAGGCCGAGCTGAACCAGGCGATCGATGTTGTCGATGTCGAGGGATTCCAGTTTCTGGCCGATGATGACCCTTTTTTCCGGATCGACCGCGGCCTTGCCCAAGCCGTCGATGGTTATGCCGTCGACGATGGGGACGTCGTCCACTATCAGGCGCGCGAGGCGGACGAACACTTCGCCGGCAACCATGGGGTTCCAGGTGAAGCCGCCCTTGATGGCGCCGGATTTGACGAGGCGCTCGCCCTGCCCGGGGGAGAAGATGCCGAACACGGCGATTTCGTCCTTTTTGCCGGCCTGCTGGACGGCGCGGCCCGCTCCGATCGGGCCCTGGGAACCGCCGATGGACAGTATGCCCCTGAGATCGGGATGCTTGGCTATGAGCTCGGCGGTCGTGCGCATGGTGTCGTCTATGGATTCGGCGACGCCGAAACGGTCGGCGACTAGCTCCAGCTCCGGATAATGCTCCTTTTGGTATTGAATGGCGATGTCGGCCCAGGCGTTGTGGAGGGGAACGGTGAGGGAGCCGACGAAGACGGCGTATTTGCCCTTTCGGCCGAGGAGATCCGCGAACGCCTTGATGGTTTCGACGGCATAGTGGTCGACCGAAACCAGTTCGAAGTCCCAGTCCTTGTTGACCTGGTCCGGCCCCTCGTGAACGATGACCTTGATGCCCGCGTCGCGGGCGCGCTTGAGCACCGGCTCGAGTACCTGCAGATCGTTGGGCACCACGCCGATGACATCGACATTCCGGGCGATGAGGTCTTCTATCGCGCGAACCTGGAGGGCAGGGTCGGCCGAGGTGGGACCGACCTGCCAGGCGTCAACGTTCTGTTTCGGGGCTTCCTTCCTGATGCCTTCCTCCAGGGCGTTGAACCACGGAATGCCGCCGATTTTCACGACGACGGCCAATTTGAACCTTTCGCCCGAGGCGGCATTGCCGCCGCTGAGGGCGGCCGCGACAAAAACCGCGATCATGAATTTGCTCATGGTGAATCTCCTTAAGAAAAGTCAAAAAACCTGTGAAAACGGCGATTGCCGGTCATGCCGCGCCAGCGCATCCGGCACGGTCCGCCGCGCGTCACTGGCCGTAGGAATTGCGGAAGAAGCGATGCATATGGTCGACGTCGTCCGGAGAGACGGGTTTCGGTTCCATGCCCATCGATTTGATCCTGATGTAAATCTCCGCCGCCTTCTCCAGCACAATACAGGAACGGAAGGCGATTTTTATGTCTTCGCCGGCCACCAGCGCGCCGTGGTTGGGCAGGATCACCGCCCGGTGTCCGGCTTCCA
>JAISXA010000221.1 GCA_031270685.1 Planctomycetota bacterium | reverse complement strand
CCGGGAAAACCACAACATATCCCGGCGCGACATCGACGCCGACGCGCTGAAGGTCCTCTACCGGCTCGCGCGAAACAACCATACCGCCTATCTCGTCGGCGGAGGCGTCCGCGACCTGCTGCTGCGGCGCCAACCCAAGGACTTCGACATCTCCACCAACGCCCGGCCGGAGCAGATCAAGACCCTGTTCAAGAACTGCCTGCTCATCGGCCGCCGTTTCCGCCTCGCCCACATCCGCTACGGCGACAAGATCATCGAAACCTCCACCTTTCGCCGCGCGCCGGTGTGCGAAGCCGACCCCAACGACCCCGACGCCGACCTGTTCCAGCGCGACGACAACCTCTTCGGCTCCCCGGAGGAGGACGCGCTGCGCCGCGATTTTACCGTGAACGGACTGTTCTACGACATCGAATCCTTCAGCGTCATCGACTATGTCGGCGGGGTCGAGGATCTCGCCAAGCGCCGCATACGCGCCATCGGCGACCCGGGCATACGCTTCCGCGAGGATCCGGTGCGCATGGTGCGCGCCGTACGCTTCGCCAGCCGGTTGGAATTCGCGATCGAGGAGGAAACGCTGGCGGCGCTCATCCGTCACCGCGAGGAGATCGCCAAGGCGTCGCCCGCGCGGCTTCTCGAGGAGATCGCAAGGCTTTTCGCCTTTTCGTCGGGCGAGCGCGCGGTGCGGCTTCTCCATTCCACCGGCGTGCTCGGCATCCTGATCCCGGAGGTCCAGCGCTACATCGGGGAAACTCCGGATGCGGAACCGTTCTGGCGGCGCATCGCCGCCCTGGACCGGGGAGATACCGTCCTGCCCGATGCGACCCAGGCGGTGATTTTCGGGACCCTCCTCACCGATCCCATCCGTTTCGCGCTGAAGCAAAACGACTCGCCGTCCAATCCCGGCCGCAGCGTCGAGCGCATCCGCTCGTATCTCTCGCCCATCGCGCAACGACTCAAGTTCCCGCGCAAACTCACCGACCGCATCACCCGCGTTCTCCTTGCCCAATCCCGGTTGCTCACGCCCGGCAAAAAACGGTTCTCACCCGCCGGCATGGTCCAGCAGGACTGGTTCCAGGAGGCGCTGGCGCTCACCGAAATCAACGCGGCCGTGGACGGCTCGCGCCAGGAGGTTCTGAACCAGTGGCGGGTTATGCTGGCCGACAGGCTTTACGCGCGGGACGACTCGCGGACCCGGAGTCCCCAAGGCGGCAAACAGCGCCGCCGCGAAGCGCAGCGCGAGGAACGGGAAGACGAGGAAACGGCCGATGCCGACGGCGACGAATCCCCCGGGCAACAGAAAGCTGCCGCCCCCGGACTTGGAATGTCCCGGTCGGCGCGGAGGCGGCGCAACCGGCAGAAAAATCGCGAAAAGCGCCTTGCCGAGGAGAAGGCGCGCCTCGAACACGAAGCCGAGCTCCCGCGCGACCCGGTGGTGCCGATCGTTGAGACGCTCGTAACGGAAGCTAACGCTGGATCCGCCCAGGGGAAAAGGAAACGCGGTCGGGGCCGCAACCAGCCGCTGCCGCCCAGGATCGAACAACTCTCCGTCGAAGGCCCCGCCGGACCGTTGACTGCGGCGGCGTTCTACATGCAGCCGCGAATGGGAGCGGAAAAGGAAGCGGAACCGGAAAAGACAAAGCCGGCGAAGCGCGAGAAAAAAGAGCGGAACGGCGACAGGAGGATTAACGGCATGGACCGGGAAAAGCCGGAAAAGGCGCAGGACGCGCGAACCATGGACCTGGCCGAGGAAGCCGACATCCCGATAAACTGGCTCGATGAAATCTGATTTCGGGGAAACCGCATCCTATGAGCTGGCGGCGGAGGCGGCGAGGCGATTCGGCATCGACACCGGCGAGAGTCGGCCGCAACTTCAACCCATAGCCACCAGCCCCTTGATTTTCTTCGGATCCCCCGCCGCCATGTCGCGGATTCCCTTCTCCACGTCCGCGAATCCGTAGCGGTGCGAAACCAGGCGGGACAGGTCAACCTTGCCGGCGGCCACCGCCGCCGTCGCCTCGGGCCACACCAAAGGCGAAAGCCAGGAAAACTTGATGGTTTTGTCGGCCTGGATGGCGTCGAGCGCCGGGATCTGGATGCGGTCGTCGGGACCGGGAAGCCCGAAATAGACGATCGTCGCCCCGGGGGCGGATCCGTACAGCGCCCAATGCAGGGCGGGCAGGTCGCTGGTCGGGACCACCACCCGGTCGGCAAGCTTTCCGTTTCCGGTTCTTTTAATCCACTCGACGGGGTCCCCGGCGTAATGACGGGACGTTTCGTCGCGCACGTTCAAAACCGCGTCCGCCCCCAGCTCCATTCCCAATTCCAGCGGCACGTCGCGGGCGCCGATGAAAGCGAGCCTGCCGGCGCCGCGCGCCTTCGCGATCTGCAACATCATGAGGCCGATCGATCCCGAACCGATTACGGCGACATAATCTCCGAGACGGATATCCAGCTTGCGCATGGCGTAGGTGGCGCAGGCGAGGGGTTCGGTGAGGGCCGCGTCCCCGAAGGAAACGGACGGCGAGATCTTGAGCGCGTGCGTGTAACGCACCTTGACGTATTCGGCGAAACCGCCGTCCACCGACACGCCGAGCGTTTCGACAAACGGGCAAAGGTTGAACCGCCCATCCAGGCATTCCGGACAGGCGTTGCACTGTTGCACCGGATTGAGCGTCACCCGGTCGCCGACCGCGAACAGGCGCTTCGCGTTGTCCCCCACCTTCGCCGCCACGCCGCCGATTTCGTGCCCGAGAACCAGCGGCCCCTTGCCGTCGGGCGTTCCAAGCGGGCTGTGACCGAAATAATACGCTACGTCGGATCCGCAGATGCCCACCGCCTCGACTTTCACCAGCAGATCGTCCACGCCGACGTCCGGCAACGGAACCGTCTCGAGCGTCATCCGCCCCGGTTCGTAAAACACCCACGCGCGCATGTTTTCGTCCATCGGCTCCCTCCTTGACGAATTATCGTTGTGAGGACGGTTTGGCGCAAGTATAAAGAGGGGAGGGGTGGGGAAGGTAGGAGCGGTTTTTTTGAAACGAATGACGGGGTTTGCGGCAAGTACAGTGATAGGCGGTGTCGACTTTAATGAAAATCAATCGGAGGTTCGGTTGATTTCCTTCAAAGGTCCGAGTGGAGGGATCGCGGACAAACAGCCTGTGCGGGAGGGGATGGCCATGCCTGGTTTCATGGGAATCGGTAAGTTGAAGACCACCAATGCCCACGATTTGGAAAAGGAGCGTCGGGAAAAGGAGGATCCTCAGCATGAATCCCTTCCCGAAATGGAGACGCGGGCATGGGAGAAGGTTCAGGATATTCTCCAGGACCAGGAGGAGTCGCATCCCGTTGCGGACGCGGCGAAGCCGAACCCTCCTGTTACCCAACCGCAAGCGGGACAGGCCGTTCCGGAGGCGGCGGCGAGCGCGGATACCGTTTACGAGCGGCGATTCATTGTGGCGGACATTATTTCCGGCAGGGTGGTGACGGTGAAATTCGACGACACGATTCTCGTCGTGAAGGGAATCTTCGACAGCGTGCGGTTTCATCACCTGCCGGTGGTGGACGACGATGGCCGCATCATCGGCATTATATCGGACCGCGACTTCCTCAAATCGGTCAGCCCCTTCATGGGCACGATAAACGAGCAGTCCCGGGACATAGAACTGCTTAAAAAGAAGGTCGGCCTGATCATGACCCGCAACCCGGCCATGGTCAATCCCGAAACCGGAGTGGTGAATGCGGTCCGGCTGATGAACGAGAAGAAGGTGTCCTGCCTACCCGTGGTTCCCAAAGGGGATACGATGCTGCTCGGCGTCGTGACCTGGAAGGATGTCGTGCGCGCATACTGCCCGGAAGGCTTCACCAAGAGCGGCAAGATCAGGACCGGAGTCAACATTCATTTGAAAACCCAGGAAAGCGCCCGGTTGTCGACGGTGGAGAGCACCAGGCTCTTTCCCAAGCGCGCCGATCACAAATAGAAAGGGCGAGCCGAAGCGGATGCAACCTCTTTCGGACGGATAAAACCAACCCCCGATCCCTGCGGAACGGGGGTTTGCGTGTTTCGGCTTCTTGAATGCGTCTGTCGGTTCTTTCAGCGCGGCCACTTTCCGGCCTTGACCTCGTCCTGCCATACCGGATCCATGGGGAACCAGAACCATTCCGGCTCGGCCGGGGGGCCGTTCTTCAAGTATTCGTACATCTTGTCCGCGCACTGGCGGCCAGTGACGTAGGGAGCCAGATCGACGGACATGCGGAAGATGGAACCCTCCTCCTTCATGGCGGCGATGGCTTCGTCGGTGGCGTCGGCGCCGCCCACGTAGAAGGTTGGGTCGCCGGCGAATCCGGCGTTCATCGCCGCGCGGTAGCCGCCGAGCGCGCCGGAGTCGTTGGTGCCCTGAATGACCCGGACGTTGGGTTGCTGCTGGAGGACCGCCTCGATGATGCGCATGCCGCCTTCGGGGGTGTCGCCGGTCTGGCGGGAGACGAGCTTGGCCTTCGGCGCGAATTTGGCTACCGCCTCGACGACGCCGTCGCCGCGGCGGACCACGGGCGCGACGTTGTCCTGGGCGATAAGCGCCCATTCGCACTCGCCGCCCAGCTTCTCGTTGATCCACTTGGCGACCTCGGTGCCCTGCGCCCAGCCGTAGGTGTATTCGTCGAGGGTGAACTTGGCCTGGGAACATTCGAAGAACTGCGCCTCGGAGCAGACGATCATGCCCGAGTCGATGGCCTGCTGGCAAATGTCGTTGATGCCGTCGACATCGATGGGGGAGACGAGGATGGCGTCGTACTTCGCCGCGATGAAGTTCTCGATGTGGTTGTACTGGACGGCCGGATCGTACTTGGCGTCGACGGTGTTGTATTCGACGCCCAGTTCCCGGCAGCGCTCCTCGAAGCCGCGAATGACCAGGGTGAAATAGGGGTTTTCGAAATTCATTACCGAGTAGGCGAAGCGCAGCTTTTCGCCTGCCGTCGCCGCCAGGGCCAGGCACAGCGCCAGCGCCGCCAGGACCAACGTCTTCTTCATGGCTTGTCCTCCCTTACACTGTCCAATCCCGATTCCGGGCCGGCCGGACCGGTTCCGGCCCCGCCCGCATACCTGAAATGCTATTCCTGCTGCGCCGCGAGCGAGCGGCGGTACTGGATGTAGCGGTCGAAGCCGACGGCCGCGATCAGCACCAGGCCCTTGATCACCTGCTGCCAATATTCGTTGACGTTGATGAGGATGAGGCCGTTGGTGAGCACGCCCATGATCAGCACGCCCACCACGACGAAGCTTATCCTGCCTTCGCCGCCGGTGATGGAGACGCCCCCGAGGACGACGGCGGTGATGATGTCCATCTCGTAGCCGGTTCCGGCGCGGGGTTGCGCCGAATGGATGCGCGAGACCAGCACCAGTCCGGCGAGGCCGGACATGAGGCCGGCGAGGGAATAAACCATGTAGCGGATGCCCTTGACGTTGATGCCGGAGAGGCGGGACGCCTCCTCGTTGCCGCCGACGCCGTAAACGTAGCGGCCGAAGCGGGTGGTGTTGAGGAATATCCAGCCTGCGGTGAAGACTACTATCATGATGATGACGGGAATGGGAATCGGGCCGACCGTTCCCTGGCCGAGGCGCTTGAAGGTGAAGCCGAAAATCGGCAAGCCGCGGTCGGCGGCGAGGTAGACTCCGCCCCGGAGGGCGGTCATCGCGCCGAGGGTGGTGATGAGCGGCGGAATCTTGAATTGGTTGATGAAAAACGCGTTGAGAAAGCCGATAAGGACGCAGACGACGAGGACCAGAACGCAGACCAGCGCGGCGTTGGCGGGAAAGGCCGCGTCCGGGGCGTCGGGATAGGCCTTGAGGAGCCGGGCGAGGAGCATGCCGGACATGCCGATCACCGCGCCGGCGGAAAGATCGATTCCGCCGGTCAGCATCACCAGCGTGCCGCCGACCGCCGCGATGCCGACGATGGACACTTGGCGCAGGATGTTGATGAGGTTCACCGACGACCGGAACGCCTCGATGTAAAAACCGAAGAACAGGATCAGCGCCGCCAGGACGATGAGGATCATGTAATCCGCGAAATTGACCGAACCTTTTTTGCCGCCCGCGCCCATGGGGTCCCTCCGGATGATGGTCGACTCGTGTTATGCGGCGAAACGCCGAAACCGCTCACGCCGAACGCTGTTTGCGCATCGACGCGTAGGTGAGGATCCTGTCCTGGGTGAAATCGTTTCTCGTCAATTCGCCGGTGACCCTGCCCTCGCACATGACGATGATGCGGTCGGACATGCCGATCAGCTCCGGCATTTCCGACGAAATCATGATCAGGCCCTTGCCGGCCTCGGCCAATTTCTGCATGAGCTGGTATATTTCCCGCTTCGCGCCGACGTCGATGCCCCGGGTCGGCTCGTCGAAGATGATGATGTCGCAGTCGCGGGCCAGCCACTTGGCGAGGGCGACTTTCTGCTGGTTGCCGCCGGACAGGGTGTTGACCTTCTGTCCGAGCGAGGTGATCTTGATGCGCAATTCCTCCACCAGCTCGCCGCAGACGCGGACGAGTTCGGCGGGGTGCAGGAAGCCGAAAGTGCTGTGGCGGTCAAGGACGGTGTAGGAGATGTTTTCGTCCACCCGCATGCCGAGGACCAGGCCCTGGGATTTCCGGTCCTCGGTGATGAGTCCTATGCCGCGGGCGATGGCGTCGCGGGGCGTTGCGATGGCGACCCTGCTTCCGCGAACCAACACTTCGCCGGATTTCAGTTGGTCGGCGCCGAAGATCGCCCTGGCCGTTTCGGTGCGGCCGGCGCCCACCAGGCCGCCGAGTCCGAGTATTTCCCCCCGCCGCAGGTCGAAGCTTACGCCATTGACGACGTCCGTCGTCAAACCGCGCACCGAAAGCACCACTTCGCCCGGCGCGACCGGGGTCTTGGGATAGTCGGCGCCGAGTTCGCGGCCGACCATGGCGGCGATAAGCGCGGGCATGTCGGTGTCGGCGGTGTTTTGGGTCGATACGTATTGCCCGTCGCGCATGACCGTCACCCGGTCGCAGATCTCGAATATCTCCTCGAGGCGGTGGGAAATGTAGATCACGGTGACGCCGGATTCCTTGAGGTTGCGGACGATGCGGAAAAGCGATTCGATCTCGCCGTGGGTGAGCGGCGCGGTCGGCTCGTCCATGATGAGGATGCGCGCGTTCTGCGAGACCGCCTTGAGGATTTCGACGATCTGCTGGTGGGCGACGCCGAGATCCTTCACCCGGGCGCGCGGATTGAGGTCGATGTCCATGCGCCGGCACAATTCCCCGGTGCGCTTGTTCATTTCCGGCGCGTTGATGAACAGCCCTTTCATCGGCTCGCGGCCGTAAAAGATGTTTTGCGCGACGGAGAGGAAAGGAATCAGGTTGAACTCCTGGTAAATGACGCCCACACCGAGTCGCATGGCTTCGCCGGGGGTGAAGTGCGCGTGCTCGACGCCGTCGAGGACGACGGCGCCGGAACTGGGCTGGATCGCGCCGGTGAGGGTCTTGATGAGCGTGGACTTGCCGGCGCCGTTCTCGCCGACGATGGCGTGCACCTCGCCGCGCCGGAAGGAAAGGGAAACCCGGTCCATCGCCCTGACGCCGGGGTAGATTTTCGTCACGTCGCGGAGTTCGAGAATGGCGTCGTCCATAATGGCGATCCCCGTTCCGGCAAGCGGCTGTGTCATGGCGGCGAAAAAGTCCGCCGTTCCGGCGGCGTAACGATCATTGTGATTGGGAGAAAGGAAATGGTTGCGCGTGGATGAAAATGTTTACATTCAGCGCTCCATCTCATCTTCCCTCGGTATTTTCATATATAAAAAAGACGGATTTTCGTCAAGTGGACTTTTGAAGAAAATCAAACAAACCGCCGTTTGATTTCCTTCAAATAAAAGTCGACATCAAGGGATTTTTAACGGGAAAGACGGGCCGCCCGGCATGGACGGCCCGTTCCGCATTGTTCCAAAACCCGTCCCGATACCCGCTAGTGCTCTGAAAAGGCCAACCTTGCGAGTGCCGAAGTCCATCCGTTCCGAAATCGACCTCCGATGCCGAATGGGAATTCATTTCCCCGGAGGTGGAAGCTGGATGAACCGGGGACACTCCCCGCAAAGTCCAAATCGAAGATTTTGACTTTGCGGAGCACTAGAAGCGCTCCTTCCGCTTGCGGTAGATGTCCATGTACACTGCGAGGATGATGACCACGCCCTTGGCCACGTATTGCCAGAAGGAGTTCACGCCGATGAGATTCAGGCCGTTGGAGAGGATGCCGATGATGAGGGCGCCGATGATGAGGCCGCCTACCGTGCCTACGCCGCCGCTCATGCTGGCGCCGCCGAGCACCGCCGCCGCGATGGCGTCGGTTTCATACCCCATGCCCACCGCCGGTTGCCCCGACGCCATCCGCGCGGCGAGCACCACGCCGGCGACGGCGGCCAAAAACCCGCTGTAGGTGTAGACGATGATTTCTATCTTGGCGGGGTTGATGCCGGAGAAGCGCGCCGCCTCGCGGTTGCCGCCGACGGCGTAGATGTGGCGCCCCAGTCGGGTCTGGCTGAGAAAGAAGAAGGTGAGAAGGAGAAAGAACGCCGTATAGATGACCGGATAGGGAAGGGTCAATTCCCAGTGCGGGGCTATATCCTGGGTTACGCTCCAGAACCGCGGGATCTTGAATTCCAGGTATCCCGTCCCGATCTCCTCGAACGCGCCATAGGTCGTGGTCGGCACCCGGATGGGTTTTCCGTTCGCGACAAGATATGCCGAACCCCGGCAGATGTTCATCATGGCCAGCGTGACCACGAACGGGGGCATTCCGGTGAAGGCGATGATGCAGCCGTTCACCAAGCCCGCCAGCGCGCCCACCAGGCAGCCGCAGAGGAGCGCCAGCGGTATGGAAAAACCATACTGGGTGAGGAGTTTCGCCGCCAGGGCTCCGGACAGCGCCACGATCGCGCCGCTCGTCAGGTCGATGCCGGCGAGAAGAATCGCCAGCATGACCCCGATGGCGAGATTGGTATTGGTCGATATCTGACGCAGGACGTTGATGACGTTGTTCTGGGTCAAAAATTTGTCCGTGGCGAAGTGGAGTATGATCACCATGAGGAAAAGCGCCGCCAAAATACCCACATACGTCCGTATGTAGACGACCAGCCAGTTGGTCCAGGTACTGGCTTCCAGCCTCTCCACAAAACCGTTTGTCTTTTCCATGGCCCGTTATGCTCCGATCGTGGCGAGCTGCATGATTCTTTCCTGGGAAAAATCCTCGTGGCCCAGTTCACCGGCAATTGCCCCGTTGGCCATGACCAGGACCCTGTCGCACATATTTATCACTTCATTCAGCTCGGACGAAATCATGATGATGGAGATGCCCTGCTGGACGAGTTTGTCCATAATCGCGTAAATATCCGCCTTGGCGCCGACGTCCACGCCCCGGGTGGGCTCGTCGAGGATGAGAATCCTCGGATCGGTGGCGAGCCATTTGCCGATCACCACCTTCTGCTGGTTGCCGCCGGAGAGGTTGCCCGCCTTTTGCCGTTGCGAGGGCGTTCTGATGGAAAGGGTGTCGATGCTTTTTTGCGCGATGGCGCTTTCGAGACCGCGCTGGGTGACGCCCTTCCGGATGAATTTGCTGAGCACCGCAAGGGTGAGGTTGAACGCCACGGTGTTTTTGAGCACCAACCCCTGCGTCTTCCTGTTCTCGGGCACCATGACGATGCCGAGTTTTTGCGCCTTGGCGTAGTTGAGCCGGCCGATGTCCCGCCCGTTGAGAATGACCTTCCCCGAGTCGAGGCCGGAAAGGCCGAGAAGCGACTGCATGAGTTCGCTGCGGCCGGCGCCGACCAAGCCGGCGAAGCCGAGGATTTCGCCTTTTTTCAGGGAAAAGCTCACATCCTTGAGCGCGTGGCCGTAATTGGCGTGCCGTACCTCGAGCACCGTCTCGTCGACGACGGAGCGGTTTCGGGTGTAGTAGTGCTCCAGATCGCGCCCGACCATGAGGAAAACGAGTTCGTCGACGTTGGTGTCCTTGGTCACCCTGGTGTCGATATAACGGCCGTCGCGGAATACGCTGACGCGATCGGTGATTTCGAACAGCTCCGCCATGCGGTGGGAGACGTAGATAATGCCGACCTGGTTCGTCTTCAGGCGGCGGATGGTGTCGAACAGAAAATCCACCTCCTTGGTCGTCAGCGATGAGGTCGGCTCGTCCATGATGAGTATCCGGGTGTTCAGGGACAGCGCCTTGGAGATCTCGACCATCTGCTGCTGGGCTACGCTGAGTTTGCGGACCTGCGTCGTGACCTTAATGTGCAGGCCGACGGAGGCGATGATTTCCTGGGCGTCCCGGTTCATTTTCTTTTTGTCGACCATGCCGAGCGCATTTTTCGGTTCGCGCCCGAGAAAGATGTTTTCGGCGATGGTCATGTAGGGGACCAGCACCAGCTCCTGGTGGATGACGGCGATGCCGTGGGCCTGCGACTCGTGGACGTTGCCGATGCCCACCCGCTTGCCGTCGATGTAGATCTCCCCCGCGTCGGCCTGGTAGACGCCGCCGAGCACGTTGATCAACGTCGATTTGCCGGCGCCGTTTTCCCCCAGCAGGGCGAGCACCTCGCCCGCCCGGAGTTGGAGGGAGACGTCGTTCAAGGCGTACACGCCCGGAAATTTCTTGTGGATCCCTTTCGCTTCGAGCAATACGGGGTCGCTCATGGATCGAAGCCTCCACCCGGATTCGTCGCCCGGGAGCGCCGCCGCGAGGCGCGGCGGCGCTCCCGGCGGCAGGGGTCATGGGGGAACGCCTGGCCCCGGCGTTCGCGTTTTTGGCGGGCCGCCGGATGGTTTATCGGTTACTGCCAGCCGTCGAGATCGAACTGGTCGATGTTGTCCTTGTTGATGATGAAGGTCGGAACGACGGTGTCGGTGGGCAGTTTTTCGCCGGCGAGGTGCTTGTAGGCGGCCTCGACCGAGATCTTGCCGATGTTCAGGGGCGACTGGGCGCCGGTGCCGATCATCCTGCCGTTCTTGATGGCGTGCTTGGCTTCGGGAGCGCCGTCGACGCCCCACACCAGGATTTCGCCGGTCTTCTTCGCGGATTCGACCGCCTGGACCGCGCCGATGGCCGAGGGGTCGTTGATGCAGAAGAAGGCGACCAGGTCGGGATTGCCCATGATGACGTCCTCGGCTTTCATCATGGATTCGGCGGTGTCGCCCTTGCCGTCCCATTCGCCGATGACCTCGAAAGAGTCGCCGATCGACTTGTAGAAGCCTTCGACGCGGAGGACGCAGGTCTGGGCGGTGGGGGAATGGAGGATGGCGACCTTGCCGCCGTTCGGCAGGACCTTCTTCATGTCCTCGCCGACGACGAAGCCGGCGTTGACGTTGTCGGAGGCGACGGTGGTCTCGACGTACTGCGGGTCAAGCACGGGGGTGTCGAAGATGATGATGGGAACGTTGGCCTTCTGGCAGGCGACCATGGCGTTCTTGATGCTGGCGGAGTCGAAAGGACAGAGGAGCATGCAGTCGATTCCCTGGGTGAGCAGGTCCTCGATTTGGGAAATCTGCTTCTGGGGATCGTTCTGCGGGTCGAGGGTGAACATCTTGTCGCCATTGCTCTCGATGGTTCTGCGCGCGTTGTTTTCGATCCACATGAAGAACGGGTTGTTCATGGTCGGCGGGCTGTGGCCGAAGATGTACTGCTTTTTCTCGGCGGAAAGCGCGTACGAGAACGCCGAAAGGACAAAGACTGCCGCCAATGCGGTTGCCACGATTCTTCTCATTGTGTTTCCTCCTATAGCGAGATATGCCACCCTTCCGCACGGAAGGGATTCGGCGGGAAAACCGCCCAACGCGGGTAAAACTGGACTTTTGCGACTTGGGCATGCAAACCGCCGAACGCCCAATTCGTAAAAATCACGATCCTTGCGGCACAAACGTTTTTGATTTTGCAAAGACGCGAATCCGACCCGACGCGGTACCCGGAGCGACATCCGCCGAATGTCTTTGCGCAACACAGCATGAGTGCAAAACAAAGGGGTTGGGATAGAGACAAAGCGAATTGACCAAATTTTCCGGAAGAGTCAAGCTTTTTTTACGCCCCGCCGCGCAATCCGCTTCTGAGCCTGAACATCGCCGTCGTCATTTCCCGCAGGCCGGTTCCGGCGGCGGCGGAAATGACGAGCGGTTCCACGCCGGTCCCGGCGCGGAAGAGGCGCGCGGCCTCATCCGAACCGGTGAGATCCATCTTGTTCAGCACCACCAGTTGCGGTTTCCCCGCCAGGATCGGGGAATAGGCCGCCAGTTCGCCGTTGATCACGCGGTAATTCCCGGCCGGGTCGGAGCCGTCCACCGGCAGGATGTCCACCAGGTGCAGGAGGAAACGGCAGCGCTCCACGTGGCGCAGGAATGTCAATCCCATGCCGGAACCGTCGGCGGCGCCCTCGATGATGCCCGGGATGTCGGCCATGACCAATTCATGCCCGTGGCCGTCCGGGACGATGCCCAACTGCGGTTTGAGGGTGGTGAAGGGATAGTCGGCGATTTTCGGCTTGGCGGCGGACAGGCGGGAGAGCAGGGTGCTTTTGCCCGCGTTGGGCAGGCCGAGCAGTCCGACGTCGGCGATGAGCTTCAATTCGAGGCGCAGTTTCCGCGACACGCCTTCCCCGCCGAAGGTGAATTCGCGCGGCGAACGGTTGATGGAAGTGGCGAACGCCGCGTTGCCCTTGCCGCCCCGGCCGCCGGGCGCGGCAAGCCAGCTCGCCCCGTCCGCGTCGAGATCGGCGACCTGTTCCCCCGATTCGTGGATCACCGTTCCCACCGGAACCTTGACGACCACTTCCCCGGCGGTCGAGCCGCGCCGGTTGTTGCCTTTGCCTGGTTCGCCGGACCGCGCCGCGTACAACTGGGTCCGCGCCAAGGGAAGGAGGGTGTCGGCGTTGCGGTCGGCAACGAAAATGACCGATCCGCCGTCGCCGCCGTCGCCGCCGGTGGGCCCGCCGAGGGGGAGGTTGCGTTCGCGGCGGAAGGCGACCGCGCCGTTGCCGCCGTTGCCGGACCGCACCGTCACCGTCGCTTCGTCGACGAATTCCATCGCTCAGCCTTCCCGCCGCAAGCGCCAAATCATGCGGAAAAAGCGGATCGTGTCCCGCCAGGGGTTGATGGTGCTCGCCTCGTCGCCATAGATGGTCTTCACCGGGACGGAGGAGACGCGGAATCCCTTTCTGCCCACGTTGACGATCATTTCGCCCTCGAATTCGAAGTTGCGCGTCTTAACCTCCGCCGCGCGCCATGCCTCGCGACGGATGAGGCGGAACCCGCATTGGGTGTCGGGGACGCGGACACGGGCGAGCCGGCTGAGGATCCGGCTGGTGACGCGGTTGGTCCACAGCCGGACGAAAGGCATGTCCCTGACCTCGGCCATACGGTTGCCGATCACCAGGTCGGCGTTCCCGGCGGCGGCGATGAATTTGGGGATCTCCGCCGGATCGTGCTGGCCGTCCGCGTCGAGGCACGCCACGGCGTCGAAGCCGGCGGCGAACAGTTTGTCCAGCCCGACGGCGAGCGCCGCGCCCTTGCCGAGGTTTTGGGGATTGGAGAAGACCTCGGCGCCCGCCGCGCGCGCGACGGCGGCGGTCCGGTCGCGCGAACCATCGTCGACGACGAGAATCCGGTCCACCAGGCCGAGCGTCCGCCGCACCACGTCGGCGACATGGCGCTCCTCCTGGTAGGCGGGGATCAAGGCGGCCGTTCTCATGACTCCCCTCGTTCCATGCGCGGGACATGAATCGCCGCGACCGAAAAGGGATGGCGCTGTTGAAACTGAACTTTTGCCAAGCGGCTATCGGCGCTTTGATCGCCGCTAGGCAAAAGTTCGGTTGAAAAGCCCCCCCCCCGAACGCGGCGCCCCGCGCCGTCCGCGTCAGACGAGATGGTCAACCGCGTATATGCGCTCGATGGCGAGAACGGGGTCGTTCCGGATCTCCTCGACCACCTCCGGCGGGACCGGCTCCTGGGTGCCGATCACCATCGACGCCTTCTTGAGCTTGTGGAGGATGCCGACCTGCATGTTCTCGATGTTGATGTCGCGCTTGCCGAGAATGGTGCCGATGCGGCCGATGATGCCGGGCTTGTCGGGATAGCGCAGGAAAAGCATGTGCTGGTCGAGACGGACCTCGATGTCGGCGTCGTCGATCTGGATGATGCGCTTCCTGCCGTCCTGGTAGACGGTGCCGGCGAGGTGCGTTTCCTTTTTTATTCCCTTGTCGTCGCCGCGCACGTGAAGATCGACGTGGTCGATGCGCAACGTCCCGTTCTCGCCCTCCTGGTAGGACAGGTTGGTGCGGATGCCCCGCTGCTGCGCGAGGTAGAGCGAGTTGATGTCGTTGACGCCCTCGACGCCGTGGGTGTCGAGAATGCCCCTGACCGCGCTCGAGCGGATGATGCCGCCGTCCTTGCCGGAAAAGAAGTCGCCGGCCAGCCGGATGTCGACGTCGACCACCGGCGCGTTGACCAGGTACGACGCGATGCGGCCCATGGCGGAGGCCAACTCGGCGTAGGGGGTGAGCGCGGGGTCGGGCGAGAAGGTGACGTTCACCGCGTTGCGGATGACGCCGCGGTCGAAAAAGCCCACCACCTGTTCGGCCAGCTGGAGGCCGCAGCGCTCCTCGGCCTCCTCGGTGGACGCGCCGAGGTGCGGGGTGAGGGTGATGTCCTCGACGCCGAACAGCGGGCCGTCGGTCATCGGCTCCCGGGAGAAGACGTCGAAGCCGGCGGCGGCGATGCGGCCGCTCTTTACCGCCTCCGCGAGCGCCGCCTCGTCGATGATGCCGCCGCGCGCGCAGTTGACGATCCGGGCGCCGCGCTTCATCCTGGCGATGCGTTCCGCCGAGAGCAGGTTGCGGGTGTCGTCGGTGAGCGGCGTGTGGAAGGTGACGAAGTCCGCCCGTTCGAGCAGCTTGTCCAGGTCCGGGTAGAGCTCGACCTTCAACTCGCCCGCGCGGTCCGGGGCGAAAAAGGGATCGTAGGCGATGACCCGCATGCCGGCGGCCTGCATGACCTTGACCACATGCTGGCCGATCTTTCCGAGGCCGACGACGCCCAGCACCTTGTCGAAGACCTCGATGCCGACCAGCGATTTCTTCTCCCACTGGTGCCGCTGCATGAGAGCGTCCGCGCGCGCGGTGTTGCGGGCGACGGCGAAGAGGAGCGCGATCGCCTGCTCCGCCGCCGAGACGGTGTTGCCGAACGGGGTGTTCATGACGATGACGCCGTGCTCGGTGGCGGCCGTCTTGTCGATGTTGTCGGTGCCGACGCCGGCGCGGCCGATCAGCTTGAGCCGGGGACCGGCCGCCTCGATCGCCTTGCGGCCGACCCTGGTTCCCGAGCGGATCAGGAGCGCGTCGAAATCCCTTATTTTCTCGACCAGCTCGTCCTCCTCGAACTTGCCGCGCACGACGACGTTCCCGGGTCCGAAATGTTCCTTGAGCAGTTCCAGGCCGCTTCCCTTGATGTTGTCGGCGGCGACGATGGCGTATTTGGCCATGGGAGTAAAACCTTTCTTGCCGTTCCTTACTTGTGGACTTTTTGAAATTATGCGGCCCAAGCGAGCGCATTCACAAGCAGTTCCTGAATTATCGTAATGTCGGAGCGAGAGGACGACATGGCATTAATTCTTTCACGCCATAGTTCCTT
>JAISXA010000210.1 GCA_031270685.1 Planctomycetota bacterium | reverse complement strand
GGGACCGTCATGGCGACTGTCGGAGCAGGCTTGATCGAGGCGAAGGTCCAGCGTCGTCAAGCGCCCCTATTCGAGCAGTTGTCCAACCCGTCCCGGCGCGGCACCGTCAACATGTTCTGGCTCGGCCAGGCCGGCTTCGCGATCCGGACCGCGCGGCAACTCATCCTGGTCGATCCGTACCTCTCTAACGCGCTTGCCGAAAAGTATCGCGACGCGCCGTTCAAGCATACGCGCATGATGGAGTCCCCGCTTGCGCCGGACGAACCGCGCGGCGTCGATTACATCTTCGCCACGCACGCGCATTCCGACCACCTCGACCCGGGCAGCATCGGCAAGATCATGGCGCTCAACCCCGAATGCCGCCTGGTCTGCCCGAAAAGCGCGCGCGGCAAGGCGCTCGAGCGCGGAGCCGACCCGGACCGGATAGTCCATCTTTCCTCGCTGGAAAAACGCTCGTTGGGCAGGTTCTCCGTCGAGATGATCCCGTCGGCCCACGAGGAACTCGCCGACGACGGTAGGGGCAATATTCTGTTCGCGGGCTACATTTTCGCCATCGAAGGGATAAAGCTGTACCATTCCGGAGATTGCGTGCCGTATGACGGCCTGGCCATGCTGCTCCGGGAGCGCGGCGTCAACATCGCCCTGCTCCCCGTCAACGGGCGCGACCAATATCGCCGGGAACACGGCGTTCCGGGAAACTTCACCGTCGAGGAAGCGGCCGAACTCTGCGTCGAGGCTTCGATCCCCTTCCTGATCCCGCATCACTTCGGTATGTTCGAGTTCAATACCGTTCCGCCGGAGGAGATTGAGCTCCGCCTCCGCCCGTACCGAGCCAGGGGACTCGATTGGCGCATCCCTTCGGTCGACGAAGCGCTGACGGCGCGAAAAAGGGATTGATCCCTACAGTGTGGACTTTTGAAGGAAATCGGACGGCGGTTGGCCCGATTTCCTTCAAAAGTCGACCTACAGCTCAAGCCATTGACGCAATATGTCCGGACCGGCGGCGGCCGACGCCTTGAGCGACGCCTGCGCCGAAAGCCGCTCCGCGCCCCCGGCGGCGTCGAAAATCGGCGCGTAGCCGCGGGATGCCCGCTGCTTGAGACTGTACGGAAAGACGCCTTCCTCCAAAAGTCCGGCGAGCACGTCCACTATCGCCACCACTCCCGACAACGCGGACGCCGGGTAGAGAAAACGCCTGCCTCCCGCTTCGGGAATCGGGAAGAAATAGCCGGAGGCCGAAACGGCCCCCTCCGCGCCGGGGAAGAAGCTTTTTAGCGCGACCGCATACAGCGCCGCTTGCAGTTTTCCCCCCTTGAAAGGATCGGCGGTCGAGAATCCCGCCGGCGATCCGGTCTTGTAATCCCAGATGACCAGTCCGCCGGAACCGTCGGAGACGTCCACCCGGTCGAGACGTCCCCGGAGCCTGACCGACCGCCCGGAAGGCAACGCCAACGTCGCCGGCAATCCGCCGTTCCACGGCGCGCTCCTTCCCTCCATGCCGAACGCCGCCTCCAGATATGCCGGTTTCGCGGTCTTCTGGAACTCCGACTCGGAATGGAGGAAGACACGCGCGCACTCGGCGAGGTCGCGCCGCTCCAATTCGTACAGCGCCGCGTTTTCCGGAGGATGGAGGTCCCGCCAGCGACGGAGCCGGGCTTCGAGCGTCTTGTCCAAAAGGGCGGCGTGAAGAGCGAAGTCCGCGCGCTCCCCGCGCGACATGAGCGTTTGCTGGAAATCATGAAACACTTCGTGCATCAAGCTGCCGCGATCGGCGGCGGACAGCCACCCGCCGGGCGGCGGTCCGGACCGGTCCGGAAGGGCGATGCCCAGCACCCACCTGAAGAAATACTCTTGTGGATTGGCGAGAAGCGTCTCCAGCTGCGTCGGCGAGAGAGATTCCGGAATGCCCCCCGCTTCCGGCGCCCATCCGTCGTAAGCGGTGAATCGCCCGGAAGTGCGGGCGGCAGCGGCGATTTCTCCCGCGACCAGCCCCGGAAAAAGATTGAGCATCGCCTCGCGCGCCGGAAAGCGCGGCGGGCCGGCGGCAAGTGCGTCGAGCCATAGTTCCGCCGCGCTTGAACGCATGTCCCGCGTTCCCGGAAGGAACGCCACCGCCCGGATTGTTTTTCCCGAATGCCGGGCCAATTCATGGATCGGATCGGCGGCGTACATTTCCCGGTCCCGGGACAGGTCCAACCGCGAATGGGAAAGGAAAACCTTGCCGCGTTTGCGCGCGATAAGGCGGCGCAGCTTGGCCTCGTTTCCGCCGCCAAGTTCGGACGCGAGAGGCAGCAGCGGGGAGATGCGGGCGCGCTCGACGTCGAGCAGGGCGGGGTCCTGGCGGTCGCCGCCTGGTATGACGAGATCGTTCACGCCCATGACAAAGGCGACCGGGCGGCCGGAATGGCCGCCGTCCAGTCCCGAAACATGCGCCTTGCCGGGGCGCGGGCCCTGTCCGAGAAGACGGATCCGGTCCGTCAATCCCGAAAGCCACTGGAACGCGTCAAATCCCGGCCACGGATCCACCTCCCCGGCGATGAACGGATCCTCCAGAATGCTTTTCGCCGCATAGGCGTCCATCTCCCCGCCGACCGCCGCCCATTCCGCCAGAAGCGACCGCGCGGACGCCAACACCCCTTTCGACCCCGGATCCAGCGCGAGGGGAGCCAAGGGACCGTCCACCAGGCGCCGGAGCGCCGTAAGCGCGGCGGAATCCTTGCT
>JAISXA010000179.1 GCA_031270685.1 Planctomycetota bacterium | reverse complement strand
CGCTCGTCCCAGGCGCGCCGGGCGGTTTCGTACAGCAGCTCCGCCGCCTGGCGGCGGTTGCCAAGCCCCTGGTGCGCCAGGGCCAGGTCGCGCAGCGACTGCGGCTCGTGGGGGGCGAGTTCGCGCACTTTTTCCAGGATGCCGAGGGCCAGCCGCATTTCACCGGCCTCCAGCAGGCGATAGGCCAGCACGCGCAGGAACTGCCGGCTCTCCGCCTCGATTTCGGCCAGGTTCGAAAGAACCCTGAGGCCGAGCCCCGGCATATCCGCGGCGAAGAAGCGATCCGCCATGTCCATGAAGAACCCGGCGTTCCGCTCGTAGCCCGGGCGCTCGTCCAGGTAAATGGCGTACATTTCCTCTTTCGCCGCCCGGTTCATGCGCTCGATGTAAGGGGCGTTGGAGCGCCAGGGCTGCAGGACGACGTCCATGCCGCCGCCGGATGTCCCGCCCGGCTGGTCGGGAGAAGCGCGCGGGGACGGCGCCGCGGCATCGGACCGGAGGGCGGAATCGCCCGCGACCGAATCCGCCATCACGGCCGCGTCCGCCATCATGACCGGTTGCGCGCTCCGCATCACGCTTGCCGGCGCCGGGCTGGAAGGCGCGGAATCAAAAGCGTCCGCCTCCCATCCGCTCGTTATGCCCGCGCTTTCGGGCGCGAACTCGGGGTTTGGTTCCTTTGTTTTCTTGCCGTCGTCCTTCTTGGGGAATTCCGTCTCCCACCAAGCGACTTTTTTATTCCACCGCCGTTCCAGTTCCGCCATCGGCAGGTAGGTGGGACGGCCGGCGGCGATATCGTCCCGGCCGCGCAAGCGTTCGACCTCGGCCTTGAGGGCGGCGGGCGGTTCAACGTCGTGGCGCGCGTAGTCGGCGGCGGTTTCCAGCACGATCAGGGACGTCTCGCGGCTGACGACGCCGAATTCCCGGCCGAGGCGCAGGATGGCCGCCCGGTTGCGGTTCGCGTCCGCCTCCAGGTCGGCTATGGCGTAACGGCCCCAAAGACGGGCGGCCAAGGGGGCGTCCCCGCCCGTATGTCGGGGGATATCCCCGCCCAAGGGAACGGCAAGGGACAAGGACTCCCGGCTCCCGTCCGGGTGTTCCAGCCGCAGGGAAATCGTCTCCGCCCCGGCGTTTTCCCGCGCCTTGACCCAGCCCGCCAGGCGGCACTGCAGGCGGTTTGCGCCCGGTTCCGCGAAAACGCCAAGCGGATCGAGCAGCGCTTCGCCCTTGCCCGCCAGGTCCTCCGGCGCCAGATAGGCGCGGGTGCGATCCTCCAGGAGCAGCCGCGCCGCCGTCCCGCCATCCGTCCGCAACAGGTCGATAAGCCTGCCCTGGCTGGCGTGACTCAGGAGATTGCGGTCGGCGGCGGTCGAGGCGACGATGGCGTAAAGGCGCTGCCCGGGAAGCATGGCCGGCAGGACGCCGTCATCCAGGCCGGCGCCGAAGTTGGCGCGGCCGTCGGTGAACAGCAGGTATTCCCCGCAGTCGGCGGCGGGCTTCCAGGAGGAGAGATTGGTGCCGCCGTCATAGGCGAGGCGGTGCAGGTGCGCCTTCAATTCGCTCCAATCGCCCTGGCGGATGGTGAATTCCCTCGGTTCCTCCGCGGCGTCGCGCACCACCACCAGCCGCGCCAGTCCGTCCCCAAGGGCGGCGAAATATTCGTCCAGCAGGGCGTATTCCCGGGCATGATCGCGATCCCGGCCCGAGCCGGAAGCGTCCCAGACCAGGGTGACGATTCCCGGAAGGGTGCGTTTTTGAACGCGCGCTTTCAGGGAAGCCGTCGCGGTGAAATAGACCTTGTCCTTCCAGCGGACGGCGTTGAGACCCTTGTCCGGCGCCGCCGGGGCGGGGACGCTGACGACCAGCCACCCCTCGGGGGAAAAGTCCGTCCTTTCCGCCTTGCCCCGGTACAGCAGCCCGGCCTGCCGGAGGACGAGCCCCAGGGAGGCGGATTCCACCCGCGGCGGGCTGTCGGCCGCCACCAGAACCTCGACGCTGAACGTTTCGATGTTTTCCGCGAAATCCAGGGGCAGGCGGAAAGTGAACATGCCGTCCCGCTCCTCAAGCGGTTGCAGGACACGAACGGCTGCCCGGCGCGTGCCCTTGGCGGGGATGGGATAGAGGCGCAGGCGATAGGCGTTCCCCTGGGTGGCCTCGAGCAGGGCCGGATCGGCCTGGCTCCGGATCACGGTTTCAAAAATCTCCTGCCCGCGCGCCTTCGGCACGGGGACGCCGTCGCGCATCTCCCCGCCGACATCCAGGGCCAGGCCGCTGATTTCCTGCCCCGGCAGCAACGGGAACTGCAATTCGCCCTCGAGCACGCGGTCGTTGGGATTGGAGAAAAGCATATCCAGGCCGATCTCGGCGAAGCCGCCCCGCAGTTCGGCCCGGACGGCGAGCGACTGCAGGCGGACCGGCCGCTCCGCCCCCGGCGTTCGCAGCCTGGGGATGAACGGCCCGGGTTCCGGCGGCGCCGGAGGAACTATGCGGACGCCGCCTTTTTCGCCGGCCCGTCCGACGTCCGGGAGCAACGCGAAGGCCGCGGTCAAAACCGCCGCCGCGATGGCGGTTCTTGCCCATAATCTCTTGATCGACATGATAACCCTCCATTTTCCGGTTTGTCACGAACTTTCGCCGAACCTTGGCTCGATCCCCCGGAACACCTCGATCAACTCCGGATCGAAATGGTTTGCCGCGCCCTGGATGATGATACGCGCCGCCTCCGGATGCGAAAAGGCTTTTTTGTAGGGACGGTCGGAGATCAGCGCGTCGTAAACGTCCGCTATCGCCATGAGTCTACCCTGGAGGGGGATATCCTTCCCGCGCAGGCCGCCGGGATATCCGGAACCGTCCCATTTTTCGTGGTGCGTCAGGGCGAATATCCTGGATTGGATCAAAAAATCGCTCTCGGAAATGTTCGCGCCTATCTTTTCGATTATTCCCGCCCCGAATGCGCAATGCCGCTTCATCTCCTCGAACTCGTCCGCGGTGAGCGGCCCGGGTTTTTTCAGGATGCCGTCGCTGATCGCAATCTTGCCCACATCGTGCAACTGCGACGATTGCAGCAGGAGTTCCGTCGGCCAGGCGGAGATTTCCACGGCATGGAGGCCGGACCGCCGCAAACCGTCCAGCAAAATCGCCAGCCAGCGCTGGGTGCGCTGCACGTGTCCGCCGGTCGCGTCGTCCCTGCTCTCCACCGCGTCCGCCAGGGTACGCAGGATCGCGCTTTGCAATTCGAGCACCTTGCCGGTCTTCTCCTCGACCATGCGCCGCAGATTGGCGTTGAAATCCTGCAGCTCCAGTTTCTGCCTTTCCAGGTTCTTCTTCTGGTACTCCATCGTCAGGTGAATTTCCACCCGCTTGCGCAGCAGCGGGGGATCGAACGGCTTGGATATGTAATCCACCGCGCCCAGGCTCAGGCCTTCCACCTCGCTCTCCGAATCGTTCCTCGCGGTAAGAAACAGCACCGGGATCTCCCGCGTGTCGGCCCGGCCCTTGAGCGTTTTTATCGCCTCGATGCCGCTTATCTCCGGCATGTTGATGTCGAGCAGGATCAGGGACGGGGTTTCCTCCTCCAGCAAGGCGAACATTCTGGCGGCGGAGGCGACGGTGAAAACATCGTATTGGTCGGACAGCGCCGCCTTGGCGTTCCTCAGGTTCGTCAACATGTCATCGACGATCATGATCCGGGGTCGCCCCGTCTCCGTCACGCTCACGCTCCCGCCTCCTTGAGCAGTTCGTCCACAACGCTTTCCGCCTCCCTGAAATCCGACGCCAGCAAATAATCGGCGGCCAGGGACAGTGCCGTGCCTGTCTTTCCGGGATAGCGGCGGTCGAGGAGCTGGTCCAGGTTGCGGTCGATGGCCTGGATGTTCCTGGATCGAATCGCCTCCTTGAGTCGAACCAGTTCCCCGGCTTCCGGCATCCCGCCCCCAGGAAGGTTTCCCTCCTCCCGTTCCGAAGCGGCCTCGGACTCCAGGACGTTCCGGATGTCGTCGATCAAACCGGCCACCTGCCGGCGGTATCCTTCCAGGGCGTCGCGTATGGTCCGGAAATCCCGCATCTTTCCCGCCTCCTCGAGACGCCGGGATTCCTCCGCCAGGGCGACGGCGCCGATATTGGCGGAGGCGCCTTTCAAGGCATGGACTTGCATGACGAAAGCGTCGATCCCCGCTTCCGGAACGTCGTCGAGGAACGGGAGGCATGAAGCCGCGTCCCGGCGGAAGGCGGCGAGCAACCGCAGGTAATCCCGCCGCGATCCCCGCATTCTCCGCAAACCTAACTCCACGTCGATTCCATTGATCGCGAATCCGGTCGGACCGGCGGGATCGCTTCCTCCCGCCCCTGGCGCCTTTTCCTGCCGCGCCGCCGGCGGCACCCATTTTTCCAGGAGTTCCAGGAGCTTCCCGTCTTCTATCGGCTTGGAAAGATAGTCGTCGAATCCATGGGACAGAAACATCTCCCGCATTCCGGTCATGGCGTTGGCGGTGAGGGCGACGACGGGCGCCGAACCCGGCTTTCCGAGGGCGCGCAGCATCCTCAGGGTCTCGATGCCGTCCGGTTCGGGCATCATGTGATCGAGGAGAATCAGATCGAAGGGGGATTTCTTCACCGCCTCGAGCGCCTCGCGGCCGCCCAGGCAGGTAGTGATCTCGAAGCCGAAGGGGGAGAGGAGGCCGCGCGCTATGATCAGGTTCGTGGACACGTCGTCGACGATCAGAATGCGGAATCCGGGCGCGTAAAAGATGGCGTCCTGCCGCTGGAGATCCGCCTTGCCGCCGCCGATCCGGTCGAAGGGGCCGAGGGGAGTCCAATCGGCGACATTTTGCATTATGGCGGCGGTGAAGATCGACCCCTTGCCGTGAACGCTGGCGGCCGTGATGTCCCCGTCCATCGCCCGGCACAGGCTGCGGGAAATCGACAAACCCAGGCCGGTGCCTTCGACGGCGTCTTCGCTGGTCCGATCGAGGCGGACGAAATCCTTGAAGAGATTTTCCATGTCCTCCGGCCTGATTCCGATTCCCGTGTCCTCCACCGAGAACGTCAGCTCGACTCCGGGGTCCCGGGGCGCGCTTTTGGCGGAAAAGGTCAGGCCGCCCTTATGGGTGTATTTCAGGGCGTTTGAAAGAAGGTTGAGCATGATCTGGCGTATCCGCACCTCGTCGCCGATCAAGCGGCGGGGAATGTCCGGAGCTATTTCGATTTGCAGTCGCAGCGACTTTTCGCCCGCGCGGACGCCTATGATCGTCAGCACGTCGTTAAGCAGAGAGGAGACATGGTAGGGGGAGGAATTGATCCGGAAATTTCCCGACTCTATCTTCGAGAAATCCAGGAGGTCGTTGATGATGGAAAGGAGATAGCGCCCGGAATGCCTGATTTCGGCGATGTATTCGCGGGCCTGCGGCGTTCCGTAATCCCGGTACGCCAGATCGCCCATGCCGATTATGGCGTTCATCGGGGTCCGGATTTCATGGGACATGCGCGCCAAAAACGAGGATTTGGCCCGGTTTTCGAGATCCGACCGGACCCGGGCCTCGCTCAGGCGGACGAGAATGACGCAAAGGGTCGCGGCGAGGGAAAACGCCAACGCTGCTATAATCGACGCCATGCCGTAGACTTCACCGTAGTAGTACCTGATCGGCGCCATGATCCCCAGATACCACCCGTTCTCGAGTCTGGTGAAGAAACCGACATTTTCGACCTCGCCGTCGTGGACATTTTCGACAAGAACATCGTCATTCACGCGCTTCAATTTCTCGTACACTGCGGAATATTCCGCCAACTCCCCCAAAGGACGGCCGATATTCCGACCGTCGCGGTGGGTCAGAACGTTGAACGAGTCGTCCAGGAGCATTCCCTGCCCGGCGTCCCCCACCCGGTAGGCCTTCACCTGCTCCAACACCGGATTCAGGAGATAATCCAGGGCGAGGACGCCGCGGCTGTCCCCGGTTTTGTCGAAAACGACCATCGACACCGCGCTGACCGCATTGCCGGTCCGGGGATCGACATACGGCCTGGAATGAAAAATGCCGTCCTGGATCAAGGCGCCGGTCATCCAGGGGGCGGTCTTGGGATAAAAGAACTTTCCTGGGATCCAACTGCTGCCGTCCAGATAATTCCCGTCCAGATAGCCGTAAACCGAGACGAAAACATCCTTGATGTCCTTCTGGCCCCGGAAGAAGTTGGTCCAGGACTTCAGGATTTCAAGCAATTCGTCGGGACCGGCCCCGGTCCGCAGGGCCTCGCTTATTGAAAGGGCCGCATGCTGCAAGGCGTCCTCGTGCGCCAGAACCAGGGAACGCATCGCGGTCTGGTAGGCGCGCATCTCGCTCCGGCCATGGAGATCCATTTGCCGCTTCATCGCCAGGCTGACGAACCAATAACTTGAAAACGCCATGGCGGAAAAGGCCGCGCAGACGAAGAGAAGCTGCTTATAATCCCTTTTCAGCGTCTTCCCGAACTTCATGATCTATCCCGATCAAAAGATATTTCACCGGTATTTCGACGTCGGTCATCCCCATGTACCCCTTCCCGAATATGTAGGTGTCCTGGTACACCAGGAAATAGTTTTTCAGCGGCTTGGCGGTCAGATCGTCCATGTAGTAGGATCCGTTCCAGGTGGCGCCGGGGGAAAATTTGCCGAAGCATTCGAGCAACGTCTGCATATCGGAGATTTCCGTGCGCTTCAGGGCGATCAGGCGTCCGAATTCGGCCATCCCGGCCGTCTGGATGACGCCCAGGGGATAGGCCCAGGTTCCCATGCGGTCGTTGCCCCCCACCTTTTCGACAGCCTCCTCGACCTTTCTCAGGATTGCCTGCCAGTTGCCGGACTCGTAATCGATGTCGATCCCGAACGCCTGGGGATAACCCAGGATCGGGGAGGGAATGTCGGCTTCAATGAAATAGCTTCCGCTCGCCGCGACCTGTTTGAGGATGGGTTCGGTGTGTGCGTCGTTGGTGCAGAAAAACGCCGTGTCCGCGCCGTATTTTTCGACCCAGGCGGGAAAATTCTCCAGGATGAACCGCCGGGCGCCGTCGATCCCGGCGCCTCCGGTCGGATCCGGCGCCTCCTCGCTGGCGAAGGCAATCCCCAGATCGCCGCAGGCCCGGCGCATGATGGACCATCTGCGGGCCAGGTGACGGTAGCTCATGTGTCGCGGGAAAGATATGTGCACCAGGGTTTTCGCCCCGAGCTTTTTGGCGAGGTAGGGGATGAGGTATCCCCGGGCAATGAAGTCGGAGTTCACCACCAGGTCGGCGCCTGAAGTCAATTCGTCAATCTCCTCGTGGGCCTCCCCCGCCAGGCAGACGATGTCGGGGTTCTTTTCCTTGACCCGGCGCAATCCCTCTCCCGTTCCCGGAACGGCCTGGTTGACGACTATGACCCGCATCAGCGGATCGTCGGCCAAATCCGCGATCACCTGCACGGTCCGCCGGGCGTCGTCCATGAAATTGTCGGGATAGATCGCGTGGCGGATCATTCCGCCGTCCAGGGCGTCTCCGTAAAGGCGAAGCATCTCCTTGGCCCCCAGATAATCGTCCGCGCCCTGGGTGACGTCTCCGGTGACTATCCCGATATGGAACAGTTCGGGCGGCTTTTTCGGCGCCGCGCCGATCCGGATGTTCCGGTATTTCTCAGGAACCTTCACGTTCACGCCGCCGAGATAACCCTTGCCGAACACGTAGGTGTCCTGATAAACGAGGACATAATTGTCCACCCGCCGCCCGGAGAAGGCTACCGTATAGCGATCGCAATTCCAGCCGGCGCCGGGCGAGAATTTTTCATAGCATCCGATAAGCGTTTTCAGGTCGGATGCTTCCGCCTTGCCTTCCGCGATCAGGCGCCCGAATTCCACCAGCCCGAGCGAATGGCAGAACCCGAGCGAATAGGTCCAGGTTCCCATGCGTTTCGCGGCGCCCGCTTCCACCACCGCCTCCTCGATCTTCCGGAAGATCCCCCGCTCCCCGGCCTGACTCCCTCCCGTCATCTCGATTCCGAAAGCGCCCGGATAGCCGAGCAGCGGCGAGGGGATGTCGGCTTCGACAAAGTAGCCGCCGAGGGAGGCTATTTGCCGTAGCAGCGGCTCGGTATGGGCGTTGTTGGTGCAAAAGAACGCGGTCTCCTTCCCGTATTTTCCGATCCAGGCGGGAAACGCCTCGGAGATGAATTTCCGCGCGCCTTCGACTCCGGCCTCGCCCACAGGATCCGGAGCGTTTTCCGTGGCGAAGCGCAATCCCAGATCTCCGCAGGCCGCCTCCATTATCGCCCGGCGGCGGCTTATGGATTCGTCAACCATATGCCGCGGAAATGAGATGTGCACAAAATTCTTCGCTCCCAGTTCCCTTGCCGCCCAGGGAATCAGGTATCCCCTGGATATGAAGTCGGAGTTTACAACCAGATCGGCGATGTCCGCGATGAAATCGGGATCCTCGTGGGCTTCTCCCGCCAGGCAGACGATGTCGGGGCGCTTCGCCTTGACCTGACGGAAAGCCTCCGCCGTTCCAGGCACCCCCTGATTGACGATGATCGCCTTCATCAGGGGATCGTCCGCCAAGCCGACTACTCTACCGATCGTTTCCGCCATTCCGGTGATGAAATTGTCGGGATAGGTGATATGGCGCACCATGCCGCCGCTCCCGGCGTCCCCGTAAAGCCTGATCGCCTCCCGCGCCCCCCGCAGCTCGTCGTCGCCCTGGGCGGAACTGCCGGTCACTATTCCTATGTGGAAGGCCGCGCCGGCGTGAAGCTTGTCCGACGGCGGGGAATTCCGGGCGGTTGCGGCCGGAGCCTCCGCGGAAGGCGTCTCCGCTTCGGCCATCCGCCTCGGCCGCAGCGACAAAAGCAGGGTCAACGCGATCACACCGGCACCCGCTATCGACAGCGCAATCTTTTTGCTCATTCCTCCCCCTTTCCGCCTCCCATTGGCGTCCGTCCATGATTTTTGTCTGTAACATAATTAAAGTTATAGGATTACAAAAATATGTCGTATTGTCGGGGTATTGGGCCTACCGGTAGTGGCGAAGGAGAGTGGCGAAAATAAAAATCGCCGCTCCGAACGGGGCAGCGGCGACGCTAAGTCGAATGATATCCAGACATTATGGATTGTTTGCGGCGGGGTTTCCTATAACTTTAATTATGTTGCTCCGCCACTGTAATTTTGCCGGATTCGGGTTCGCCGGCGCCCGAAGTCAGCCGGAAATGGGCGACTATTTGCCTGAGCTCTTCCGCTTGGCGTGAAAGGTGCGCGGCCGATTCCGAAAGCCGCCCGGCATGCCGGCTGTTGTCGTGCGTCACCACCTCCACCTGGCTCAGCCCCTGGACGATCTGGGAAATGGCGGCGGACTGGTCGGCGGAAGCGGAGGCGATGTGCTCGAACAGGCTGACCACCCGGTCGACGGTTTCGACGATTTCGCGAAATTCCTTGTCCGAGCGTTCGGCCAATTGCGCGCCGGACAACAGCTGTTCCACCATGTTCTGCACCATGACGCCGGTTTCGCGGGCCGCCTTCGCCGAACGCACCGCCAAACCGCGCACCTCTTCGGCGACCACGGAAAAGCCTTTTCCCTGCCTGCCGGCGCGCGCCGCCTCCACCGCCGCGTTCAAGGACAGCAGATTGGTCTGGAAAGCGATATCGTCTATGACCTTGACCACGCGCCCGATTTGCCGGCCCGATTCCTGGATCTTCGCCATGCCGTCGGTCAAATCGGTCATGGCGTGGTAGCCGCGCCGGGCCGCCTCCTGGCTTATCCCCGCGAATTTGTTCGCCTCCTGGGCGTTTTGCGCGCTGTCGCGCGCCTTGCGATCGACCTGGTTGATGGTGTCGGAGATCTCCTGAAGCGCCTTCACCGAGGTCTGGGCGCCGTCGGAAAGGGACATGGATGCGTTCGACACCAGTTCGGCCCCGCTGTTGACGGTTTTGACCAGCTGGGCGATGCGGTAAAGGGTGGCGTGGTTGATCTTCACCATGGCGTCCAGAGCCCGTCCCAGAGCGTCGACGTCGGACCGCAGCGGCAACGAGCGCGAATAGTCGCCCTTGGCCAGGGCGTCGGCGATCTGGAGTTCGTCGCGGTTGGATTCGATCATGTCCTGCAGCGACCGGGCGAGCAGGCCGATCTCGTCCCGCCGCGCCAGGGACGCCGGCGAGACGTCGACGGAAATGTCGCCGAGAGCCAGGCGCGAACAGTGCGTCGCCATCTGCTTCAGGGGTTGGCTGAGGCGGAAGGCGAGATAGAAGGTGAGGAGCAGGGTCGCCACGAACAGGGGGATGGCGAGGGCCAGGATCCGCCGCAGGACATGGTACGAGGTCTCCAGCATCTCGGAACGCTCGAAAATAACCGCCAGTTTCCAGCGCAACCCCGGAAGGGAATAGGTGATCGCGTACTCGCCGGCGCCGCGGTCCCCCACGCCCAGATACTCGCCGTCCCCGCCGGCGGACAGTAGCAGGCGCAAGGCGCGGGCGCCTTCTCCGCTTGCGCCGGCCTTGGCCTCGGCCGCTTCGGGGATGTCCTGCGGGATCAGGCCGACAAACTCGGGATGATGGCCGTCCACAATGATCTGCCCGTTGGGGTCGAAGACGACGAGGTAGCCGGTTTTCAAAATGCGGCGTTCGGACAGATCGGCGGTGAGGCTGGTCAGCAGGTAATCCACGCCGACCATGCCGAGGGGTGAACCGGCCGGATCGGCGGTTTTGGTCATGATGCTGCAGACGATATCGGCGCCGGTGGTCAGATAGGGCGAGCTGATGACGGTCTGGTCGGGACTCGCCGCCAGCTCCCGGTACCAAGGCCGATTTCGCGGATCATAGCCCGCGTTTTTGTACCGCCCTTCGGGCGCCTGGGCGTATTGCCCGTCGTTGTTGGCCATGAAGACGAGATCGAAATTCGTATTATAGTGTTTGACGCGCATGAATTCCGCATAGATGCGCTTCTCGTGGTGGGGATGGTTGGCGTAGAGCAGCGTCGTCCGCTCGCGGGTCTCCACATAACTGGTCAAGCCGCCCCGCGACTCCTTGATCAGATCCATCCCGGCGAGGTACTCGGTCGCCATGATTCCCGGCGCCAGAAAAGTGTTGATCTGTTCCTGCACCCGCTGCAGCTGGGCGACGGCCATCTCGTGGAAGTTTCTTTGCGCAACCGCCCGGGTCGTCCGGAAGACGATTACGACCAGGCAGATATTGACGAAGAGCAGGCACGCAAAGAACCATAAAACCAGGCGCAACCGGATCGACATGAGGCAACCCTACCCTTGGCGGCGACGTACCGCAGTCAATTATTAATTTTACCCCAATCCCCGGGTGGCGCAAGTCGAAACGGCATGGCCCGCACAGCGGCGCCGGAACAGATGAAAGCCGGCATCCGCGCAATGGTTAAGGCGGCCGTGGGGATGACTGCATGACCGGCAGGCGGCATATCACGCGGGGCAGGGAAAGGCCGGCAAGAAAGCTTCCGGGTATCGGAAGCCGGCCAGGCGCATGGTGCGCGCTTGAACCAGGACGCTTGGGCGGCAGGCTGCCGCCCAAAAAAAAAGACCGCTCAAGGCGGTCCTCTTGAAACGTTTTCATGGTCCCGGCGGCGATCAACCGGCATCGCTCTGTCCGACGGCGATTCTGCGCGCGGCTGGTCTGGCCTTGGGAATGACCACGGTCAACACGCCTTCCTTGATGTTGGCGGTTATGTTGTCCCGGTCAACATCCTCGGTGACCGTAAAGGACCGTTCAAAATCGCCTTCGGCATACTCGGAGTAAACCAGTTGCAGACCCTGGAATTCAATGGGCTGCGGCTTGCCTTTAATGGTGAGGACGTTCTTCTCGATCATGACCTCGATGCTATCCTGGTCCACGCCGGGCATGTCCGCGATCAACACGGTCTGCTTGCCGTTGTCGACGATGTCAACCGGCGGGACGAAAGCCTTTCTGCTGCCAAACCTCTCCACGCCCTCGGGCATCGCGACCTCCTCCTTGCTGGAGGGACTTTCCTTCATATCGTATGTTTTGGCGGTATCCATATTCGTCGCCTCTCATCCTTATCAACAGGTCTGCATATTATCCCGGCGCGTCGACGCGCCGGCGGGCCGTCTTTTCAGCGGTCGGGTTCAGGCGCTCCGCACCTCGATCCGCTTCGGCTTGTCAGCTTCAGCGCGCGGCAGTTCAAGCCGCAGTATGCCCTTGGCGGACTCGGCTTTGACCTTGGCGGGTTCGACCTGAAAAGGCAATTCGAAAGTGCGGACAAACTCGCCTTCCTGGCGCTCGCGGCGGACGTATTTATCGTCCCCAGCCAGCAAGTTCTTGCGGCTTCCCTTGATGGTCACCACATTGCCGGAAACGGTCAATTCGATATCCTCAACCTTGACGCCGGGAAGTTCCGCCGCCAGCACCGCCCCTTCGGCGTTGCTCCAGATGTTGAATGCGGGGAAAGCCCGTTCCGTCTCCCGCCAGCCGCGGGTGATCACCCGGTTGAACTCGTTGTTCAACCGCGCGATATGCTCGCCGATGGACTCCAAGGGCCAGTACCCAAAATTTCTGTTTCTAAACATAATATATACTCCTTTTATCTGGTGGTCGACTTTTAAAGGAAAGCGGGCCAACCGCCGCCCGATTTCCTTTAAAAATTCAACCACTTTCGTTTCAATGGGTTGTTTTTTCCTCAACTCGACCCAAACTTGCTACGTTGCAAAACTTCAGTATATAAACTTAGTCGACTTTTGGAGGAAATCAAACAAACCGCCGTTTGATTCTCTCCAAAGTTTCTTGGGTTTACATTTTGCGTCGGGAATTATTGCAAGGTCGGCGGTATCGCCCGACCTGACGAAAAATCAACCCATTGATCCGTAAGCAGTAACATCTTTGGAGGAAATCGGGCGGCGGTTGGCCCGATTTCCTCCAAAAGTCCACTCTGTGATATTACCGGATTTTTACCAATTGGGCATTCGGCGGTTTGAATGCCCAATTGGCAAAAGTTCAGATATTATTTTTATAATTTATGATTTTATATTTACAAATACCGTTAGTTTGTTAGAATATCCTCGTCCACAGGTTCGCGGTCCGCGTCATTCCGCCGGAATTCCCGGTTTTCCCCCCGGCTTTCGCCCGCCGCTCCTGTCGCGCGGACGCACCGCGATCGCGGAGGCCACACTGCGGAGGGGTTTGGAGCATGCCGGAAGCAACCGGGCGCGGACGGTTCGGGCTTTTCAACATGCGCGAGCTCGGCGTCGCGCTGGCCCTGGCCCTGATCGTCGTCCTTTTTTCGCTGCTGTCGCCGTATTTCTTCAACATCTCCAATTTCATCAACATCGTCAGGCAGGTGTCGCTCCTCGGCATAATCGCCATGGGCATGACGCTGGTGATCGTCTGCGGCGAGATCGACCTCTCCGTCGGCTCCATCTACGGGGCCGCCGGCATCGCCGCCGGCGTCCTGATGGTGGGCGGCCACGCGGTCGGATCGAGCGTGATTCTCGGGCTCGCGGCGGGCGTCTTCTTCGGCGTCGCCAACGGCGTCCTCGTCGCCCAGGTGCGCATTCCGGCGATGATCGTGACGCTGGGCATGATGAACGCGGCCCGGGGGCTGGCGCTGATCTTCAGCGGCGGGCGGGTGGTGAACATCTCGCCCCGGACCGTCAAGGCGGACGGCCTCGACTGGTTCCTGTTCATGGGCCAGGGCAGGGTCGGCGAGATCCCGGTGATGAGCCTGGTGTTCGCGGCGGTGGTGATCGCCGCCTATTTCCTGTACCATCACACCCTGCTCGGCTTCCGGATGCGCGCGGTGGGCGGCAGCCGCGCCGCCGCCAGGGCGTCGGGCATCAACGACAAGCTGGTCAAGATCGCCGCCTTCGGCATCGCCGGGCTGCTCTCGGCCATCGCCGGACAGCTCAACATCGCCTTCCTCGGCAATGTCCAGGGCACGACCGGGCAGGGGATGGAACTCAACGCCATCGCCGCCGTCATCATCGGCGGGACCACCCTCTCCGGCGGCGAAGGCACCATTCTCGGAACGCTCATCGGCGTCCTCATCATGGGCGTCCTCAACAACGGCATCGTGCTCCTCGGGGTGTCGCCGTTCTGGCAGATGACCATCATCGGCGCGGTCATCGTCGGCGCGGTCGCCATCGACAAATGGACCCGAAAGGACGCTCAGGCATGACGCCGCTCATCGAGTTCCGCGACCTGAAAAAAAGCTTTCCCGGCGTCCAAGCGCTCAAGGGCGTGAGCTTCGCCATCGGGACCTCCGATCGGGGCGAGGTCCATGCGCTGGTTGGCGAGAACGGGGCCGGCAAGTCCACACTCATGAACATCCTCGGGGGGGAATACCCCCCGGACGGCGGCCGGCTCCTGCTGGACGGCAGGGAGACCCGCATCGCCGATCCCCACGCGGCGAGGAGCCTGGGCATCGGCGTCGTGTACCAGGAGCTGCGGCTGTGCCCGAACCTGACCGTCGCCGAAAACATCTTCCTCGGGCGCGAGCGGGAACTCGGCGGCGGCAAGGTGCGCTGGGGGATGATGCGCGCCGCGGCGAAAGGGATTCTCGGGCGGCTCGGATCGCCCGTGGACCCGGACAGCCTGGTGCGGACGCTGAACGTCGCGAACCAGCAGGTGGTCGAGATCGCCCGCGCGATCAGCCTCGACGCGCGCATCCTGGTCATGGACGAGCCGACTTCGGCGCTGAGCCTCAAGGAGTCGGAGGCGTTGTTCAAGACCATCCGCGACCTCCGCGAATCCGGCGTGACGATCATCTACATCTCGCACCGCATGGAGGAGGTGTTCGCCGTCGCGGACCGCATATCGGTGTTGCGCGACGGATCCTACCACGGCACCTACGGGCGCGAACAGGCGAATCCCGACCAGATCGTGTCGCTGATCGCAGGGCGCGAACTGGGCGCCGAGCTGGGCGGGAGCCGGCCGGGGAGGCGCGGTCCGGGCGGGCGGGGGGATAAGGCGGTTCTTTCGGTGCGCAACCTGTCGCGCCCCGGCTGTTTCGACGGCGTCTCCTTCGACCTTTACGAACGGGAAATCCTGGGGATCTACGGCCTTCAGGGCGCCGGCCGGACCGAGGTTCTGGAAACCCTCTTCGGGCTGGCCCCGAAATGGTCGGGCGAAATAACCGCCTTCGGCAAGCCGATCCGCAACGCCAGCCCAGCGGAAGCCATCGCCAACGGCTTCGCCATGGCGCCGGAGAACCGGCGCGACGCCGGCATTTTCCCGCGGATGACCGTTCTCGAAAACGTCAACTCCGCCAACCCCGCGGCCATGAGCGGCAGGTTCGGCCTGCTGCGCCGGGGGGCGATGCGGGACGTCTACGCGGAAGCGCGGCGCGGGCTGTCGATCAAGACCTCGTCCGAGCGCCAGTTGGCCCGGAACCTGTCCGGCGGCAACCAGCAGAAAGTGGTCATCGCCAAATGGCTGGCCGCGAACCCGCGCATCCTGCTGGTGGACGAGCCGACGCGCGGCATCGACGTCGGCGCGAAGGCCGAGATTTTCCGCATCATCAAGGATCTGCGGGACAAGGGGCTGTCGGTGATCATCGTGTCCTCGGAACTGGCGGAGATCGTGTCCGAATCCGACCGGGTGCTGGTGATGCGCCACGGCGGGCTTTCGGCCTGCCTCGAGGGCGGTGACATCTGTCGCGAAGGAATTATGCGCCACGCGTTGTGAGCGTGGCGGGCGGTCGCATCGGGCGCCCGTTTGACGGGCAGGACTGTGGATCGACAGGCATGGGGAGGAGTTCGGCATGAAAAGGACATTGCTTCTCGCGGTTGGCGCGTTGGCCGTGGCGGCGGGCGCGGCTTGCGCCGGGCAGGTGCGTATCACCGTGGTCTACCACGATACCGGCCTTGAATTCGGCCAGGTCATCAAGAACGGTTCGCTGACCGCCGGCAAGGACCTCGGCGCGGACGTGGAATTCGTGGGTCCGATCGGCATCAAGGTCGACGAGCAGGTGGCGATCATCGAAAACGCCATCACCAAGAGGGTGGACGGCCTCGCCGTCTCCAACGTCAACGGCGAGGCGCTCAATCCCATGATCGACAAGGCGATCGCCGCCGGCATTCCCACCGTCACCTTCAATTCCGACGCCGACGGCTCCAAGCGCATGGCGTTTTACGGCCAGAACCTGGTCGAGGGCGGCATCGAGCAGGCCGCCATCCTCTCGAAGTACATGGGCGGCAAGGGCAGGATCCTGATCATCACCGGCGAAGCCGCCGCTTCCTGGTCGCAGGACCGCGAGAAGGGCGTTCGCGAAGGCATGAAGAAGTTCCCCGGCGTGGAGATCGTCAACACCATCTCCACCGGCTGGGAGGAACAGAGCCAGTACGCCGCGATCGAGAACGCCATCATAGCCAATCCGGATCTGACCGGCATCGCCTCGCTCGACGCCGCGACCACCCCGGCGACCGGCCGCGCGCTGCTCCGCCTCGGCAAGGCGGGCGCGATCAAACACGTCGGCCACGACCTGGTTCCCGAGACCCTCGACAACATCAAGGCCGGCGGCACCAACGCCTCGCTGTCGCAGAATCCGTTCCAGCAGGGCTACAAGCCGGTCGAAGGTCTCTACCGCTACGTCGTGGAGAAAAAGCCGCCGGTCAGCGTCGACACCGGCATCCTGCGCGTCGACGAAAAGAACATCGACGAATACCTCCAGAAGCTAGAGGACGGCGAGCCGATCGGCTAATTCCACAACGCTATATTTGCGAGAACCGCATCGCAAATATAGCGTTGTAGTGGCAAGGCGGACCAAGGCATTCCGTGACCATGCGGAGAATCGGCTTTTTACCGAACTTTTGCAAAACGGCGATTGGCGGTTTGATCGCCGTTTTGTAAACGTTCAGTTTCAGGGAGAAAACCATGCCCAACGGCGACAAACCGGTCATTGCCGTGATCGGCAATTACGCGGTCGGCATGACCATCGAGTGCGACCGGTTTCCGCGTCCCGGCGAAACGGTCAAGGGCCGGAACTTCAACAGTTTTCACGGCGGCAAGGGGTCGAACCAAGCCATCGGCGCCGCCCGCCTCGGCGGCGACGTGATCTACGGGGCGATGCTGGGAATGGACAAGTTCGGCGACGAGGCCCTCGCCATGCTCAAAAGCGAGGGAATAAACGTCGAGCGCGTCATGCGCACCGACAAGACCTCGACCGGCGTCGGCCTGATTTACGTCGACGCGAACGGCGACAACGAAATCGTCATCGGCCTCGGCGGCAGCGAACTGATTTCCCCCAAGGACATCAGGGCGATGCGCGCCGCGGTCGCGGGCTCGAAAATCCTCCTGCTCCAGCTCGAGGCCAACCTCGAGGCGGTCGCCGAGGCGATCGCGATGGCGCACGAGCTGGGCGTGCCGGTGATCCTCAATCCCGCCCCGTTCTCGCCGCTGCCGGACGCGGTGGTCGGGAAAACCACCTATATAACGCCCAATGAAACCGAGGCCGCCGCCATGCTGGGCCTGGATTCGGTTCCGGAGGGCGGGGAGCTGGCCCGCGGCTTGCATGAAAAATTCGGCGTATCCGCCGTGGTGACGCTCGGCGACAAGGGCGCGTACATAAAAACGGCGGATCTGGATCGGGCGGTTCCGGGAATCAGGGTGGAGACGGTCGATTCCACCGGCGCGGGCGACACTTTCAGTTCCGCCCTCGCGGTGGCGCTGGCCGAGGGGAAAGGGTTGGTCGACGCGGTGGTGTTCGCCAATCACGCCGCGGGACTGTCGGTCACCGTCAAAGGCGTGGTGGAGTCCATTCCGTACCGCGGGCGGGTGGAGGAACTCATGGCCGGAAAATGATCCGGCGGCGCGAATTTGGAGAAAGGCATGAAAAAGGGACGCATACTGAACAAGCGGTTGAACCAGGCCATCGCCGACATGGGCCACGGCGACTTGCTGGTCGTCTGCGACGCCGGCTTTCCCATTCCCGGCGACGAAAAGCGCGTCGACCTGGCGATAGAGGCCGACAAGCCGGGAATCGCCGAGGTTCTCGATCTCGTCATCGGCGACCTGATCTACGAGCGCTGCATCGTCGCGGCGGAGCAGAAGCAGTTCAACCCGCCGCTGTACTCCAGGATCGAGGGCATGATCGACCGCTGCCCGGTCGAAACGCTCCCCTACGACGAATTCATGAAGCTGGCGAAGACCGGCGCCAAGTATGTGGTGCGAACCGGCGCCATGGATCCGTGGGGCAACGTCATTCTCTGCTCCGGCATCGACGCCCCGTTCTGGTTTAGGAAGCCCGGGGTGATCACTCCCGACTTCTATCGGGAACGCGCGTCGTACCAGGAAAAACGCCCAGGATAAGGACACGGCAATGAATTCCCGCGAACGCGTCAACGCGGCGGTGGCGCATCGGGCGCCCGACCGTCTGCCCGTCGATTTTCTCGCCACCCCGGAGATCTGGCGCCGATTGGAGGCGCATTTCGGACTGGCCCCGGCGGCGCTCTCCGACGACCAGTATTTCGATCCCGTCCGGGAGGATATCCTCCGCCGCCTCGAGATCGATTGCCGCGTCCTTTCCTACGACCAGTTCTGCGCGCCGCCGCTCGACAAGCTGCCCTATTCGGGCCGGGTCGAATGGTGGGACGTCGGCAGCCGCTCCACGCCTTCGCGCATGTGGCGGCTCCGCACCGGCGAGGGGACGGCGCGGGACGTTTTCGGGCGGATCTTCAAGACCCAGAACACCGGAACCGCGGTTTACGAGGAAAGCGTCCCGGTCCTCCGCGAAGCCGAATCCGTCGCCGACCTGGAAAAGCACCCCTGGCCCGCGGCGTCCTGGTTCGATTTCTCGCGCCTGCGCGAGGAGGCGGAGAAACTGCATGCCGGCGGGCAAAAGCACCTGCGCTACCGCATCGGTTCCGTGTTCGAGCTGGCCTGGCAGCTTCGGGGCATGGACCAGTTCATGATGGACCTGGCGCTTGATCCGGACATCCCCGCCTTCATCATGGGCCGCATCGCCGAGGTGCTAGCGGAGACGGCCGACCGGGCGCTCGCCGCCGCCGGCGACGCGGTGGACATGGTCTATTTCTACGACGACGTCGCGTCGAACGCCGGCATGATGATATCGGCGGAGATGTGGGAGGAATTCATCCGCCCGCACCACCAGCGCCTCATCGACGTCGCGCGGAAGCGCGGGAAACAGGTCATGTATCATTCCGACGGGGCGATGCGGGAAATCGTCGAACCCCTGATCGAGATGGGCATCGACGTCCTCAACCCGATCCAGCCCAACACCGCCGGCATGGATCCCGCGTCGCTCAAGCGGGATTACGGCGCTCGGCTCGCGTTTCACGGCGGCGTCGACATCGTCGATTTGCTGCCGAAAAGCGGCGCGGACGATGTCCGCGAAGCGATCAGGACGCTCTCGGGAATTCTCGGCCGCGACGGCGGGTACGTCATGGCCAGCGCGCACCATATTCAGCCCGACACCCCGCTCGCCAACGTGTTGGCGATGTACGAATTCGGGCTGCGGTGGCACTGAAGCCTCCAAGGCTCGCCCGCGGAAACTTCCGGCATTGCGGGGCGCCGCGCGGGATCCCCTGGCCATCGCGGGGCGGGCGGATGTTTTCGCGCTTTCAGCAACCGTGGCGGTTCCGGAGTCCGCATGAAGGCATATAAGTTGCGCTGGCCGGCCGCCTTGTTAGCGCTGGCCGGTTTTATCGCCGACTTTCCGTTGTAGTGGACTTTTTTTCGGTTCGCCTCCTCTCCCGCCGCCAGTTCCACGCCGGGCTCAGGTATTTGTTCCGCTCCAGGTCGGCGGCCGGGGGAGCGAGCGCCGACGGCGGCGGCAACACCCTCCAGCCCGCTTCCCGCGCGGCCTCCGCGATCGCCGCCGCCGTCTCGCGGAGTACGGCACCGGGGTGGGCGTCCCCCCGCCCGAGGAGTTCCTTCAAGGAAACGCAGAAGCCGCGATGCGAACGCCCGTCCCGGTACTCGGGCGCGGCCGAAGGCGGGAGCAGGTATTCGGACATCGCCGAGACGTCGGCCTCCGCCAGGAGGGCGCCGTGAACCAGCGCCCGTCCCCGCCGCCTGAGTTGCGCCGTACCGGCCACTTTCCGCCGGTTCCCCTCCTCCGCCGCGCCGTCCACCGCCAGGTCGGACACGCCGGCGAAAAAGGCGGATACGCCCAGCCGCCCGAGACCGGCGATCACCGGCCCGCACAAAGCCCGGTACGCCGCGCGAATGCCGTCGCCGCCTCCGGCGCGCTTGACGAAGTCAAGGCCCGCAATCGCCTCCCAACAGAGGACGCCGGGATACAGCAGCACCGCGCCGCCCCCGGACTGCCTGCGCACCAATCCGGCGTTCAACCCGCCGTTCGCTCCGAGGCGGACCTCCTTTTCAACGCTCTGCGCCAGCCCGAGCGCCACATGCACGCCTTCCGGCCGCCACAGCGCGATGGCCGGCGAAGGGGAAAGATCATGGTCGAGCGCCCATTCGCTCCAGGCGAGCGCCCTCGCCGGAGGAAGTTCGGGAAGCGCGGCGTCGGATTCGGGCATGATCGGTCGGACCTTTTCGCCCCCGGAATGATCCCCGCTTGGCAAATATCAAAACCGCCTGCGCCGCAAGGATCGTGATTTTTACCAATTGGGCGTTCGGCGGTTGGAATGCCCAATTCGCAAAAGTACAGCAATATAATCCGTTTTCCATGCCGGGAAAGCAAGCGCGAGGGGTGAAACGACAAAATATGGTATAGCGAAACGAAAACTGGTATGATGAAACGGGTTTTTAACTGCAGTTTTGCAAAATGGCGATTAAAGCGCCAATCGCCACTTTGCAAAAAACGGAAACGCCTGTGCCGCAAGGGTTGTGATTTTTACAAATTGGGCATTCGGCGGTTTGAATGCCCAATTTATAAAAGTTCAGTTTTTAACTTTGGCTTCACGTCGCACACGCCCCCCCGCCGACCAGGGAGAGAAAAAGAAAGGAATCAGACATGCTGGAACTTCGAAAAGCCGAGGATCGCGGAAGCGCCGACCATGGCTGGCTGGACACCCGCCACTCCTTTTCCTTCGCGGATTATTACGACCCGGAACAGGTCGGGTTTTCGGACCTTTTGGTCATAAACGACGACCGGGTCAAGCCGTTGCGCGGCTTCGACACGCATCCCCACCAGAACATGGAGATATTCTCCTACGTTATCGCGGGGCAGCTCGAACACCGCGATTCGATGGGTACCGGATCGGTGAACGGCGTGGGCGACATCCAGATGATGAGCGCCGGAACCGGCATCCGCCATAGCGAATACAATCATTCGGACCGGGAAGCGCTCCGCTTCCTACAGATCTGGATCGTGCCGGACAAGAAAAACGTCACGCCCCGCTATCATCAGCGGCATTTTCCCGAGGCGGAAAAACGCGGCCGGTTGCGGCTGGTCATAGCGCCGGACGAAAAGGACGGGGCGCTGCCCGTATACCAGGACGTGCGCGTGTACGCCGGGCTGTTCGACGGCGGCGAAGCGGCGACGCTGGAACTCGGACCCGACCGCCACGCCTATGTCCAGACGGCGCGCGGGGAAATATCGGTCAACGGCCAAAAGCTCAAGGAAGGCGACGGCATGCGGGTGAGAAAAGAGTCGAAGCTGGCATTCGACAACGGGAAGGATGCGGAAATCCTCGTGTTCAACCTGCGCCCGCGGGAAATTCCCGAGATCCGGCGCGGGTGACGGCGGAGCGCGGACGCTATCCGGACCGCCAGGCCCGTTCGATAAGCTCCGCGCCGATCGCCCCTTCGCGAAGAATGGCGAAAGAATCGCCTTCCGCCTGCACCACCGACGACGCCTTGCCGACCGGCGAAGGTCCGCCGTCCACGAGCAACGCGACCCGGTCGCCGAAAACGTCCGCGCCGGCGGCGTCGACGGGCGGCGGCAGCCCGGCGGGGTTGGCGCTGGAGGCGGCGACGGCGCCGCCGATTCCCGTCGCGACCGCGCGGATAAAGCGGGAATCGGGAAGGCGCAATCCAAGCGTTCCGCCGCCCCGCCGGGGAACGACCAGCGTCAACGGTCCAGGCCAGAACGCGGCGGCCAGCCGCCTGGCCCCGCCGGAAATTTCCGCGCCAAAGTTTTCCGCCATGCCGGAATCGGCGATAAGCAGTTGGAAGGGTTTTTCCTCCCCCCTGCCCTTGAGCTCACGGAGTCTGGCCGCCGCGACCGGGTCGCCGGCCCGCGCGCCGACGCCGTAAACCGTCTCGGTCGGAAACACGACGACTTCGGAGGCGAGGAGCGCCGTCACCGTCTCGCGAACCGCGAGCGCGAAGTCGTCGTTCAGCGACAGGCTCTTTCCCGCCATTTCGCCTTCTCCCCGCAAGTGGACTTTTGAAGTCCACCGCAAGGCAGGGTAAAAAACTGTCCGCTTCTCCTCAGGCACTGTCCCCCGGCGCGCCTAGCAATTTGGCTTCCGCGACGCGACGCTCGACCCGCTTCGGCGGCGAATGCGGAAACAACGCCCCGGCATCCTCCCCGGCGAAACGGACGTCGCCGCCGTTCACCCGGAACCGCGAGACCATCCGCCGCAACTCCTCAGCCTGTTCCGACAGGGCTTGCGCGGCGGCGGCGGTGCTGTTGGCGTTGATCGCGTTTTTCTGCGTGACCTCGTCGATCTGGCTGAGGCTCAGGGAAATCTGCGCCATGGCGACGGACTGCGCGTCCGAGGCCGCGGTGATGTCCTCGAAAAGCTGCGCAACCTGCGCCGTCGCGTCGACGATCGCCTGGAACTCGGCGTCGGTGCGCTTGGCCATCTTGACGCCGGATTCCATCCGCTCGGTCATGGCAAGGACCATGTCGCCGGTCTCCCGCGCCGCCTTGGCCGACCGGCCCGACAGATTGCGGACCTCGTCCGCCACCACGGAAAAGCCCTTGCCCTGCCGTCCCGCCCGCGCCGCCTCCACGGCGGCGTTGAGCGCCAGCAGGTTGGTTTGAAACGCGATGTCGTCTATCAGCTTGGCGACGGTGGCGATTTTGGCGCCCGCCGCCCGGATCTCCTCCATCGCCTGCACCAGCTCCACCACCGCGCCGTATCCGCGCTTGGCGGCGTCGCGGCTCGAAGTGGCGAGGGTGTTGGCGCGGCTCGCGTGGTCGGCGTTCTCCTTCGCCTGGTGGTCCACATGGGAGACGGTCCGGGAAATCTCCTCCAGGGCCGAGGCCGAGGTCAGGGAGCCTTCGGTCAGCGACCGGGAAGCCGCCGACATTCCGGCCGCCCCATGTCCGACCCGCTCCACGGCGCGGCTCACGGCGACAAGGGTGTCGTTGGTGGTGCGCAACATCGCCCCGAGCGCCTTGCCGAGTTGATCCCGGTCCGAACGGGGCGACATGAAATGCGTATAATCCCCGGCCGCCATGGCGTCCGCCATCCGGATTTCCTCGCGGTTGGATATGATCATGTTTTGCATGGTTCTGGCGAGCCGGCCGATCTCGTCCTTCCGCGCCCGGTCGGGGACTGGTACGTCGTCGGTGAGATCCCCTTCGGCGACCCGGTCCATATGACCCGCCATCTTCCGGATCGGACCGCTGATCCGCCAGGTCAGGATGAAGCCAAGGAGCACGGCGACGCATACGCCGACGCCGGAAATCCCGACCAGATACCAGAAGCGGCGGGAGGTGACCGCCAGATCCCCGGTCGCCTGGAGGGACGCGTCGATGGTGGCGCCGCGGGCGGTTTCGATCTGGCCGCGCACGTCGGCCGCCTTGGCGGCCGACGCCGTGGATTCGCGCCCCAGTTCCTGGGCGAATTCACTCGACTTCACCTGGGAATCCAGCGCTTCGCGAACCTTGCGTTCCGTGCCGGCGGCGATGGCGGCGTTGAGCGCGTCGATCCCGTCCTCGCACGCATCGCGCGCGCTCTTCCCCCCGACGAACGCCGTGTCGTAGGCCTTGCGCGACGCCGAGGCGAACAGCGGGCCGCCGCGAACGAGGTCCTCCACCAATGCTTCGAGGTTGCCTATCTCGGCCATGAATTCCCGGTGGTTCCGCCTCCAGGCGTCGAGGGATTGCGCGAATTCGTCCCACGCCTCCTTTTCCGGCCCCTCGCTGGGGAGCGCGAGGTACCGCCGCATCCCCATGTCGAGTTGCTCCATCGCGGCGTTTATGATGCCGACCTGGGCGGCTCGCGTTTCCTTGAGCTCGTCGCTGTCGAGGTGCCGCATGTTTAGGGCGAGCAGGAGCGCCCTTTCGGCGGCGGAGACGTCGGCGATCCCGAAGCGCATCTGCGCCACCGCGAAGGTGCGCGGCAGCGTCGATTCGCCCATGGTCGCGAGCGCGGCGTACATTTCCTCCTGGGCGCCGGTGACGGCGGCGGTGGCGGCGAGCGCCCGGTCCTGGAGTTCGGCGTTTTCGCGAAGCGTGGCGTCGACAGACTCGAACAGCCCGGTAAGGCGCTGCAGCGCGCGGTCGTTGTTGTCCAGAGAGGCGCCGGCGTTCTGGAGCGCCAGGGCGGCGGCGATCCCGATCCCGAGCGGAATCAGCGCGATGGCCAGAAAGATTCCCGCCAGTTTGTAGGTCAGACTGTGCATGGCTTCCCCGAATCGTCAGACACGCCGGCCATATCGCCGGAAAACTCCATGACCCCATAAAAACTATCAGCCGAACCGCCGAAGTCAAGCCCGTCGCCGGAACGTGGAATGCGCCGCGCCCGCGGCGCCGTTTTCGCTTGGAGCGGGAGAGGCGTATGGTTATACTTGACGCCTAGGGCGTTGCGCCTTTATTATGGGCAACGGCGGGTTGCGGCACAACTGCTTTTTTTGCGGCGTTCCGCCCGGGTGGACCAGGCGTTTCCAGCGTTTGTTTGATTTCCATCAAAAGTCCACCGATTGAACCCGGAGTCCGCAATGCGTTTTCTGGCGCTTCTTCTTCTCGTCGCCGCGCCGTGCCTCGCCGCCGAAGGGCCGGCGCCGGAAGGGACGATCGCCGAAGCCGCCGGCGCGACCCCGGTTTTCTCGGGAACGATCACGCTCGGCGCCACCTTCCCGCTCTCCGGAGACCTCGAGACGTACGGCCAGTCCGCGTTTTACGGGGCCGTCACCCGGATCAAACTCATCAATGCCGCCGGAGGCGTGAACGGAAAGCGCCTGGTCCTCGAATGGCGCGACAACGGCAGCGACCCGGCGCAGGCGGCCAGGGACGTCGAGGATCTGGTCGCCAATCACCGCGTTCCCGCCGTACTCGGGCCGCTCCTTTCCGAAGCGGTATTGGCGGTGCGCCCTGTCGCCGAAGCGTTGGAGGTGGTCATCGTCTCCCCCATGGCCGCCATCGACGCCATCGCGAAACAGGACCCCTGGGTCTTTCGCGCCTGTTTCAACAATTCAGCCCAGGCCGAGGCGCTGGTGCGCTTCCAGATGGAGAAGTACGGCGCGCGAAGCTGCGGCATACTCTACGATCCGCGCTACGGCTTCTGCGCCGAACTGGCCGACATCTTCGAGCGGAAAATGGCGGAACGCGGCGGCGCGGTGGTGGGCAAACTCCCGTTCACCGGCGGTGACGGGGCGCGCGACTACCGCACGCCGCTTCTCGAACTGGCCGGGAAGAATCCGGATTTCATCATGGTCGTCAGCTACGCGCTGGAAGCCACGGAAATCGTGCGCGAAGCCAAAAAATCGGGCGTCCCGATCCGCCTGTGCGGACCGCACACCTGGGACAACGAACTCGTCTTCGACGGATCGGGGACCCGCCTCGGCGGCGCCTGCTTCGCCAGCGCCATGTTCGAACAGGGTTTCAGTTACCGCCCCTTCCGCGTCTTTTTCGAAGCCATGGAGGATGCGGGCATGGACAACCCGGACGCCCAGGCCGCCTGTGCCTACGACGCGGTGACTCTCCTCGCCCGGGCCCTGGAAACCGGCGAGACGCCGCGGGACATCAAGAAGGGGCTGCTCGCAATCAAACGGCTGGCGCTCGCGACCGGGCGGACGTCCATCGCGCCGGACGGAAACGCGATCAAGCCGGTGCTGATCCGAATCGTGGAACGCGTGCGGGACAGGATGGTTCCGGTATACGCGGAGCGCTACGATCCATAAAACCCTTATTATTGGAGGAGGTCATATGAAAAAGACCGGCGCCTGCTTATGCGCGCTATCGCTCTCCCTCGTTTTCATCGCCGCCGCGCCCGCCGCCGCGGGCGACGCTCCGGACGGCTGGTGGTCCGGGGTCGGGCTCTCGGCCAAGGCCGATCCCCGCGAGGCGGGTTCGGAAGCCGCGGAAGAGGCAAAGCGCAAACTCGGCGCCTCGCCCGCGAAGATCGTGGTCGTCGCCGCGGCGGAGCCCCAGGTGACGCCAGAACTCGTCGAGGGCGTGGCCGCCCATTTCGACCGCAAAATCATCTATGGCTGCCAGGTCGCCAGCCCGCTGGTCACGGAAGGCAATTTCCCGGACGCGGTTTCGCTGGATATCGAGGCGGGCGTCGCGGTGTGGGCGCTGGGAGGCGACGCGGACATCGAAATCGCGGTGGTCGAAACCGATCCGGACAGCGACGACGCCTACTACACGGCCGGCGGGCAAATGGCCGAACTGCTGCGGCCGGCGCTCGAGAAAACGTCCAGGCCGGGCAAACTCGTGGTCACTTTCGGCGATCAATACAACGGCAGCAACAAGGATTACGCCATGGGCCTCAACGACGGGCTGGAGGAAATCCACCCCATTATCGGCGCGGCGGCGGGCAACACGACGGCCAAGGTCGTCGTGGCGGGGGCGATACGGACCGGCGTCAACGTCGGGATCCTCGTCGCCGGGGATTTCACGCTCGGACAAGCGATGAACGGCGGCACCCACACCCCGGAAACCGCCGACAAGACTCTCGCCGAGGCCATAGCGCAGGGTGACGGCAAGGAACCGTTCTTCGCCCTCGTCTTCAATTGCCGCCGCCGCCGGCAGGGCATGATCGAACGCGGTCAACTGGCCGAGGAGTTGGGGGTCATCAACAAGAACCTGGCCGGCGTGGATTACTTCGGCTTCTACGGCCCGGGCGAGATCGGGGCAAAGGCTCCCGGGGAAAAAGCGGAAGGCGTCGGATTCACCGTGGTGACCGCCGTCTTCTTCAAAAGATAGCGGCGCGCCGCATTCGAAACCCTCTTCCGGCGGCGCCGGAAAATGGACGCCCGCACCGCGTAATTCCCGCGCCTCGCCGATTTGCAACGCTTGGCGCACGCCCTCTCCATCGGACCGGACGCAGGCGTTGCCCCGGATGCCGACCTAACGGGGGAGACCTCGAGGCGAGGTCTCCCCGTTATGGTGGGCCCGTCAAAGCGCATCCGGAAAAACGCCCCTGTTTGGGAAAATGGACTTTTGGAGAGAATCAAACAAACCACCGTTTGCTTCTCTCCAAAGTTTCTTGGGTTTACATTTTGCGTCGGGAATTATTGCAAGGTCGGCGGTATCGCCCGACCTGACGAAAAATCAACCCGTTAATCCGTAAACAATAACACTTTGGAGGAAATCGGGCGGCGGTTGGCCCGATTTCCTCCAAAAGTCCACAAGTTTTGCAAAGTGGCGATTAAACCGCCAATCGCCACTTTGCAAAAATCAAAAACACTTGTGCCGCAAGGATGGTGATTTTTACCAATTGGGCATTCGGCGGTTTGAATGCCCAATTGGCAAAAGTTCAATTATTTCTTCTGTTCGGCCAGGTGGTCGAAGTACTTCCTGGTCTCCGCGACGCAGACGCCGGACAGGGCGATCAGCGCCACCAGGTTGGGGAAGGCCATGAGACCGTTGGTGATGTCCGCCACCGTCCAGACGAAGTCGAGGGGCAGGAACACGCCGCAGCCGACGATGATGATGTAGAGGATGCGGTAGGGCAGGGTAGACCTGGTGCCGAAGAGATAGGACACGCAACGCTCGCCGTAGTATGCCCAGCCGAGGATGGTGGTGAAGGCGAAGAGGATCAGGCACAGGGTCATAACCTGCGGGCCGATGGAGGGGAGGCCGAAGGCGAAGGCGGCCTGGGTCATTTGCGCGCCGCGGATCTCGCTCTCGCCCATCCAAGCGCCGGAGACGATCAGCGTCAGCCCGGTGACCGAGCAGATGATGAAGGTGTCGATGAAGGTGCCGGTCATCGAGATCAGGCCCTGTTCAGCCGCCCACTTGGTCTTGGCGGCGGCCGAGGCGATGGGAGCTGAACCGAGGCCCGCCTCGTTCGAGAAGATGCCACGCGCGACGCCGTTCCTGATGGCGGCGGCGAAGGCGGCCCCGGCGAAGCCGCCGGCGGCGGCATGCCCGGTGAACGCGCTTTTGAAGATCAGGGCGAAGGCGCCGGGGACGAGGTCGATATGAATGATCAGGATGATGAGGCCGAACAGGAAATAGACGACCGCCATGAAGGGAACCACCTTCGAGGAGACGTTGGCGATGGATTTGAGACCGCCGAGGATGACCGCCGCGACCACGATGGTCAGGACGATGGCGGTGGCCGCGCGGGGAATGCTGAACGCGCCGAGGCAGGCGTCGATGATGGCGTTCGCCTGGGTGGTGGTGCCGATGCCAAGCACACCGGCGGCGGCGCCGAAAATCGCGAAGAGAACGGCCAGCCACTTGAACCTGGCGCCCATGCCGAGTTCGATGTAGCGCATCGGGCCGCCGGAAACCTCGCCTTTCTCGTCGGTCACCCGGTATCTGATGGCGAGCAGGCCCTCGGCGTACTTGGTGGCGATGCCGAGGAAGGCGGCGAACCACATCCAGAACAGCGCGCCCGGCCCGCCGGAGGTGACGGCGGTGGCGACGCCGACGATGTTGCCGGTGCCGACGGTGGCGGCGAGCGCGGTGCAGAGGGACTTGAAGCTGGTGACGTCGCCCTCGCCCTCGTTCCGGGCGGTGAAGATGAGTTTGAGCGCCTTGCCGAGTTTTGTGACCTGCAGAAAACCAAGCCGCCAGGTGAGGAGCAATCCCGTGCCCAGGAGCAGGATCAGCATCGGCGGACCCCAGACGAAGGAATCGACGCTGTCCAGCGCTTTCATGATGCTAGTCATTCCGTTCTCCCATCCTTAACAACCTTCTCCCAAACCATAAGCGGCCCCGTCCGGCGGCGAATGCCGGCCACGCCCTTCGGGCCGCTGACCATGATCGTGGAATATGTCGCTGTGCGCGGGTCGCCGGCGCGGTCGGCGGTCAATCCGTGAAATCGTCGTAAAACAGGCCGCCGAAATAGGTGACGGTGTTCCGGCCGTTGATGTAATTCATCCCCGCCGCTTCCGCCAGCTTGTCGACGAAGATACCGTAGCCTTCGATCGAGCCGTGAACCCGGTCCGGAAAGCGGCAGGGGCGGGCGGGATAGGTGCACGCGTCGCAGATGCCGCAGCCCTCGTTGGCCAACATCAGGTATTCGCCCAAATGCGGCTTGAGCAGCGCCTCCAGTTCCCGCGCCGTCCGCTTGAACGACTCCATCCCCCCCATCATGCCTTCGTAATCGAAGGAATCCTCGAGATCGTATTTCCCGGAAAACACCAGAACGTTCCTGAAGCGGAGGCATTTGGCGCGACACTCGTCCACCGTGCCCACCGCCGGCGGACAGGCCCAGGTGGCCGCGTATTTCCGGCAGACGTTCGCCTCGCACATCTTTCGCACCTCTTCGGAAAAATCGATGTCCGGCGTGCCTATGACCCCGTACTGGAACACCCCCGCCCGGTCGGCGATCCCGCGTAGATCAGCGCCCAAAACCGCCCCTTCTCAAACGATGCGCACCCGTTGCCCCTCTTTCGCGAAGAACGAATTGCGGAACAGCTTGCGCGTCGCCTTTTCCATGCGCGCGAGGATCCGGTCGCCGTACCGCGGCTCGTGGTGGATGACGGCCAGCCGCCCGACCCCGGCCATGAGCGCGGTTTTCACCGCCATCCGGGGCGTGCTGTGGCCCCACCCGCGGCGCAATTGCGCATACTCGCGCGATTGGTACTGGCCGTCGTGCGCGAGAAGATCGGCGCCTTTGGCGAATGCGGCGAGAAGCGGATCGCCCAGCGCCTCGTCGCCTTCGACGTCGGTCGCGTACACGTACGCCCTGCCGCGATGCTCGATCCGGAAATTGAGCGCGCCGTCGACGGGATGGCGCGGATTATGCAATATCCGGACGACGACGTCCTCCGGGGAAGTCCGGACCTTCCCGCCGTGCAGGGTCGGGGCTTTTTTCCCCGGCGACCAGCGCGCCACCATGCCGTCCTCGAGATTGTCGCAGGTGAAGTTCATGCCCATGTTCGCGAGCGCGACCGGATGCGCGGGCGGATTGGACAGATCGTTGAGCGCGGCGAGGATGCCGCCGCCCGCGTCGACCGGGCCATAGATATACGCGGTGGTGGTCCTGAAATACGCCGGCCTGAAATAGAGGAGCCCGGAAGTGTGATCGTGATGGTTGTGGGAGAAAAACATCGCCATGGGGAGCGTGGACTTGTCGCGAACAAGGCGCCGGCCCAGCTTGATCACGCCGGTTCCCGCATCGAGGATCAGCAACCTGCCGCCGACCCGCACCTCCTGCGACGAGGTGTTGCCGCCGTAGGCGAGGGTGGACCGCCCCGGCGTCGGATAGCTGCCCCGCACGCCGTGAAAAGTCACTTCCATAATTGCTTCGGTCTCGGTCATGTCTCGCCCCGGTCGCGGATGCGCTTGATCTCCCGCAGGGAAGAATACGATTTTTGCCGTTCCGGCGCAATCCCATATTGCAAAGGGGCGATTACCGCCGACGAGAATGGAACGGAGCACGGAACGCCTTTCACCGTCGATTCATGGTTCGTAGCTCGTAATACGTCATTTTCGAACCGGCCGTTGCGTGGACTTTGCGCCGCCTGGTCCAAAATTGCGGCCTGGCCGCGCGCCACGCGCTACGAATCGTCGTTTGACTCCACCGTCGCCCGGAGCTTGCCTTTACGCAAGGTGGCGACGATCCCGTCGCCTGGCCCGACCTCGGCCGCGTCGGTGAGCGGACGCCCGTCGACGCCGGTCACCACCGCATACCCCCGGGAAAGCACTTCGCGGGGCGACAGGCTACGCATCCGCGCGCAAGCCACCTCCACCCGGTTCGCGCCGCCGTCGAGCGAGCGGCGGACCGAGGCGTCCAGCCGCCCCGCGATTTCGTCCAGGCGCTGCCAGCCGGACATATACAGGTCAAGCGGCCGCCGGTAGACAGTCCTTCCCGCGACTCCTTCCAGGCGGACCCGCCAGTTCCTGACCTTGCCGGACAGCGCCCGCGACAGCGCGAGCGCGGCCTGGGCGATCCTGGACCCGAGGTGCGCCTGGTCCGGCGCGATCCGCTCCGCCGCCTCGGACGGCGTCGCCGCGCGCGCGTCGGCGACGAAATCCACTATGGTGAAGTCCGTCTCGTGCCCAACGGCGCTCATCACCGGCGTGCGCATGGCGGCGATCGCCCGCGCCACCGGCTCCTCGTTGAACGCCCAGAGGTCCTCGATCGATCCGCCGCCGCGCCCGACGATCACCACATCCGCCCCGCCCCAGGCGTCGAGCGCCAGGAGCGCCCCGGCGATCTCCGCCGCCGCGCCCTTGCCCTGCACCGCCGCCGGCGCCAGCACCACCCGCAAATTGGGCGCGCGCCGGCGCAGAATCTTGAGCATGTCGCGAAGCGCCGCGCCGGAGGCGCTGGTGACGATCCCGACCGTCTTCGGCAAAGCGGGAAGCGGAACCTTGCGCCCCTCGTCGAAGAGGCCCTCGGCGGCTAGGCGGTTCTTCAGTTCCTCGAAGCGCCGCCACAGGTCTCCCGCGCCCGCCTTGAGAAACGAGGCGACGACCAGCTGGTATTTGCCTCGCGGCTCGTAGACGGCGATGCGGCCCCGGGCAAGCACTTTCTCCCCGTCGCGGGGCAAATCGCCGGAGCGCGGGGCGGAGCTTTTCCATACCACCGCGTCGATGAGCGCGAAGGAGTCCTTGAGCGAGAAATAAATATGTCCCGATGGTGAAACCTTCATGCCGGAAATTTCGCCTTCGACCGTCACCGGTCCGATCCCGGTTTCAAGCAGGCCTTTTATGCGGCGGGTGAGCTCGCCGACGGTGAGGGTATCGCTTTTGGCGGTTTCGCGGGTTGGATGGCGAAGTCCTCGGCGCATCGCATCCCTTTTCTCGCAAACAGGTCGAAATCCATGCATCCCGCCCCGATTATAGCGTCTTCCGCAATCCGCGAAAGCCGCCTCCGTTCAAATCGCCCCCGATTTCCGCCGCGCCGTCAAAGGCCTGGCCTTGTCCCATTCCCTGCCGCTCTTTAAGCGTTTCGCGGCTTGACATAAATTACTCCAGTGGATATTTTAATTGAAGTCTTGCAGTGGACTTTTGGAGAAAATCGGACCAACCGCCGCCCGATTTCCTCCAAAGATGTTACCGCTTACGGACCAATGGGTTGATTTTTCGTCAGGTCGGGCGATGCCGCCGACCTTGCAATAATTCCCGACGCAAAATGTAAACCCAAGAAACTTTGGAGAGAAGCAAACGGCGGTTTGTTTGATTCTCTCCAAAAGTCCACCAAAAGTCCACTTGCAAAATGGCGATTAAACGACCCTTGGAGTGTCCATGGTTGCATCGCTTAGGGCCCGCGACAAGCGGGACATGAAGCTCCATAACCGGGAGATGGTCTGGGAGCTGATCCTCGGTTCGCGTCCGGTTTCGCGGGCGCGGCTGGCCAAAATGACCGAAATGAGCCCGACCAGCATCACCAGGATTGTCGGCGATCTGTTGGAATTCGGCCTGCTTGTGGAGGAGCCGGACACGCATGGCGGAGTCGGCAGGCGCGCCATCCTGCTCGACGTAAACGCGGACGCCCTGTTCACCGTGGGAATAGATATCGACGTGCATTCGGTGAACACCTGCCTGCTGGACTTGAACAACCGGCCAAGAATCACGCTCCAACGCCGGCACGGCAAGGACTTGCGGTCACCGGCGGGGGTCGTTGAAACCGCATGCGCCATGTACGGCGAGATGGTCGCCGACACGGGAGTTTCCAAGGACAAGGTCAAGGCTGTCGGCATCAGCGTCGGCGGAACGGTCGACCACGAACAGGGCATTGTCAAGGTGTCGCCCCAATTGCACTGGAAGAACGTCGCCCTCCGCGACTTGGCCGAGAAAGCCTTCGGCGTTCCCGCGATCCTGGAAAATGACGTAAAGGCCGCCATATTGGAGGAATACGTTTGCCATCGGGAAAATCGGGCCGGCAACGTCGCCTACCTGACCATAGGAAGCGGCATCGGCGCGGCGCTGATGTACGAAGGCAAGCTGCTTCGCGGCGGCAGCAACGCGGCCGGGGAGATCGGTCACACCACCGTCCAGCCGAGCGGTGAATTATGCGATTGCGGCCGCTATGGATGCCTGTACACTTGCCTGTCGGAGCAATACCTGCTCGCCGCCATCCACCGCTTTGCCGGCGCGGACGCCGGCATCGACCAGTGGATCGCCGCGCAACGGGCGGACGAAACGTGGGCGAACGGACTCGCCAGCGAAGCGGCGGGCTATATCGCCATGGCGCTCAACCAACTGCTGTGCAGCTACGACCCGCAGATCATCATCGTTGGGGGCAGGCTGATCCAGGCCAATCCGGAGCTGCTCGGCATTGCCCTCCAAAAAAAGGGGCTCATCTACGAGGCGCTCGGCTCGGACGCCAGAATCGTACCGTCCCGAACCCCCAACCGCGACGCGCTGATCGGGGCGGCGATCTTGGCGCGATCGCTGCATCTCGACCGGCTTCTCCACGAAAGATAGCGCCGTGCCCATGGGGAAATCGCCGAACGTCGTCGCTTTATCAAAAAGCACATACGCTTGAGTGAATTTTTGAAGAAAATCAATCGAAGGGACAGGATTTTTGTTGCATTTATCTTGTGACTGGATTAATATGGCGCGATATGGGCGACGCGACCGCCCCACTTGCCGACAAGCTGCCTTATCCCCGGAAACACCGCGTGATCCCGATCGAACGAAACCCTTTGCGCGCGCGCCGCTGTTTTTCGCGAAGAAAGCCGCGCAAACCCAATGCGGGATTCGCCGTCGCCCGGAACGGTGAATGGCCCGCAAAGAAAAACGTATCGCCGGCCCGGCGGCCGGCGCCTTCCATCAACCGCATTTTGTTTTAGGGAGACCGAATCATGAAGAACAGTTCCTTGAAATCGCTCGTGGTTGGCTGCGTCCTGGTCATGGCGTTCGCGCTCGCCGCCGTCGCCGGCCAGCCGAAAATCGGCGTCCTCATCTACAAGTACGACGACACCTACATCTCCACCGTCCGCAACGCCCTCGCCAAGGCGCTGGAGAACAAGGCGGAAGTCGTCATGCAGGACGGCAAGGGCGACCAGGCTTCGCAAAACGACCAGTTGGACGTGATGATCGCCCGCCGCATGGACGGCTTGCTCGTCAACATGGTGGACGCCCAGGCCGCCGCCGGCGTGCTGATGAAGATCAAGAACGCGGGCATCCCCGTCGTCTTCTTCAACCGCGAACCCGACCTCAACGTGCTCAAGAACTACGCCAAGGCGGTTTTCGTCGGCACCAACGCCGCCGACGCCGGCAAGATGCAGGGCGACATCGTCAAGAACCTCTGGGACACCCATCCCGAATACGACCTTAACAAGGACGGCAAGTTCCAGTACGTCATGTTCAAGGGCGAACCCGACAACCCGGAAGCCATCGCCCGCACCGAATGGAGCGTGAAGCAGGCCGAGGCCAACGGCGTCAAGATGGACCAGATCGGCCAGACCTTCGTCTGCAACTGGGACACCGCCCTGGCGCAGGTGGCGATGGAATCCGCGCTCGCCGCCAACGAGGGCAAGATCGAACTGGTCATCGCCAACAACGATTCGATGGCCGTTGGCGCGATCGCCGCGCTTTCCAACGTCGGCTACAACACCCAGGGCGGCGGCAAGTTCGTGCCGGTCATCGGGGTCGACGCCACCGAGCAGGCCATCGACGCCATCAACCGCGGCATCATGAGCGCCACGGTGAAGCAGGACGGCGAGGCGATGGGCAAGGCGCTCGCGACCATCATCCTCAACATGGTCGCCGGCAAGCCCAACCTCGACGGCACCGACTACAGCTACGACGCCAGCGGCATCGCGGTCCGCATCCCGTATTCCCCCTACGAAGGCAAATAAGCTGAGACGCCGCCCCGGCGCTCCGCAAAGTCCAAATCTTCGATTTGGACTTTGCGGGGAGCGCCCTCCCCGGTTCATCCAGCCGCCGTCTCCGGGGAAGTGAATTCCCCTATTGTTAAATATCCGCTTGTTGTGTTAGACTGAAGCGGCGGGGGCCGCACGACAATCATACGCGGTTCGCTTTGGCCAAGGCGGGAAATCATGGGCGAAGATGCGGTTCTCATGGATATGCGCGGCGTCGACAAACACTTTCCCGGCGTCCAGGCGCTCAAACAGGCGCAGCTCCAGGTCCGCGCCGGCACGGTCCACGCCCTGATGGGCGAAAACGGCGCCGGCAAATCGACCCTGATGAAGTGCCTGTTCGGCATCTACAAGCCGGACGCGGGGGAAATCCTCATCGCCGGCCGACGGGTCAATTTCAGCGGACCCAAGGAGGCGATGGAGGGCGGGGTCTCCATGGTGCACCAGGAATTGAACCAGGTCCTGAAACGCAACGTCATGGAAAACCTGTGGCTCGGCCGCTTCCCAAAACGGCTGGGGTTGGTCGGCGGCCGCGAGATGCACCGGCGCACCAAGGCGATTTTCGACGAACTGGAGATCGACGTCGACCCCGGAGCCGTCATCGGCAAGCTGAGCGTTTCGCAGCGGCAGATGGTGGAGATCGCGAAAGCGGTGTCCTACCACGCCCGGATACTGGTCCTGGACGAACCCACCAGTTCCCTCACCCACCAGGAGGTCGAGCACCTTTTCCGCATCATAAACAAACTGCGGGCCGACGGCGTCGGGATCGTCTATATTTCCCACCGCATGGAGGAGATCCTCGCCATCTCCGACGACGTCACCATCATGCGCGACGGCGCGTGGATCGCGACCGAGGCGGCGAAGGACCTCACCATCGACAGCATCATCAAGCTCATGGTCGGCCGGGACCTGACCCAGCGCTTTCCGCCCAAGACCAACACCCCGGACGGCGATCTATTGGTGGTCGAGGACCTTTCGGGAAAATACGACCCGACCTGCAAGGGCGTCAGCTTTTCCCTCCGCCGGGGGGAGATCCTCGGCGTCGCCGGCCTGGTCGGCAGCAGGAGGACGGAGCTCCTGGAGACGATCTTCGGCATCGCCCGCCGATCTTCGGGATCGATCCGCAAGGACGGGAAGCCCATCGTCAACCGCGATCCCTCCGAGGCCATCGCGCATGGCTTCGCCATGATCACCGAGGAGCGGCGCGCCAACGGCATCTTCGGCGGGCTGGACATCACCTTCAACACGGTCATTTCGAATCTCAACAGCCGCAACCGGCGGAAGTACCGGGAGGCGGGCCTGCTGTCGGCCAGGAAGATGGGCCTGGACACGCAAGCGAGCATCGACAGCATGCGCATCAAGACGCCGTCCCGGAAGACCCGCATCCGCGACCTCTCCGGCGGCAATCAGCAGAAGGTCATCATCGGCCGCTGGCTGCTGACCAACCCGGACGTCCTGCTCATGGACGAACCCACCCGCGGCATCGACGTCGGGGCGAAGGCGGAAATATACCAGTTGATCATCAACCTCGCTTCCCAAGGCAAGGGCATAGTCATGGTCTCCTCGGAGATGCCCGAGTTGCTGGGGATCTGCGACCGGATCATGGTCATGTCGGGAGGCAGGCTGGCGGGCATTCTGGACATCAAGGAAGTGGACCAGGAAAAGATCATGCGCCTGGCGGCAAAATACGCGTAGAGGAGCGGGGAGGCTATGAACGAGGCGAAGAGGTTCAATTGGGCCGAATGGTTTCTCAACTATTCGCTGTACATCATCCTTGGACTGCTGATCGTCTCGGTCGTCGTCTGGGACCGCACCTTCCTCTCCTGGGGCAACTTCGCGAACATCATGGCCCAAGCCTCCACCCGGGGCATCCTGGCGCTCGGCGTCGCCGGCATGATCGTCTACACCGGCACCGACCTGTCGGCGGGCCGCATCCTCGGCTGCTCGGCCGCGATTTCCGCCTCGCTGCTGCAAAGCACGACCTACGGCGCCCGCATGTACCCGGGCATCACCGCGCCGCTGCCGCTGATCCTGCCCCTCGTCCTGTCGATCATCGCGGCGATGCTCTTCACCGCCCTGAACGCCTTCGGCTTCGCGATCCTGAACATGCACCCGTTCATCATCTCCCTCGGCACCCAGCTCATCGCCTATGGCGCGCTGTGCCTGTACATCGACAGCCAGGCCGGCGGCGCGCAACCGCTGGCGAACCTCGACTTCCGCTACATCGAATTCGTCAACGGTTCGTTCGACCTCGGCTTCACCCGGCTGCCGTACCTGGTCATCTACCTCGCCGTCTGCTCGGTGGCGATGTGGGTGGTGTGGAACAAGACGGTGCTGGGCAAGAACATGTTCGCCATCGGCGGAAACCCCGAGGCGGCGGCGGTGTCCGGCGTCAACGTCGCCCGCAACATCTTCGGCGTTTACCTCATCGCCGGCGTCCTCTACGGCATCGCGGCGTTCCTGGAAGCGGGCCGCGTGCAAAGCGTCACCACCTCCACCGGCCTGAACTACGACCTCGACGCCATCAGCGGCTGCGTCATCGGCGGCGTGTCCTTCACCGGCGGCGTGGGCACCATCCCCGGGGTGATCCTCGGCGTGGTCATCCTGCAGACCATCAATTACAGCCTGTACTACCTTGGCATCAACGCCTATCTCCAGTACATCATCAAGGGCGTGATCATCATCCTGGCGGTGGCGATCGATATGCGAAAGTACATCAAGAAGAAATGACCGGCATGGATGATTCGGCTTCCGACCTCCAAAAGCGGCTGGAAGAGGTTGCCCGGCGCGAGCGGGCCGTGGCCCGGCGCGAGCGGGCGGTTGACGCGAAGTCGATCAAACACAACCTCTACGAACGGATGAACCTTTCCCTGGGCGCGGTGAACGCCGTCATCATTCTTTGCGTCGTCGCGCTGGCCGTCCTTATCGCGCTGGGAATATGCCTCGGCCCCGGCCGGTGAAGCGCGGGCGCCGCTTCGTCGTAACAACCACCGGCACGGCTGCCGGTAAAGGAACAACACCTCATCCGCCTCCCGCCGCCGGAGCGGGGAAGGTTATTTGTCGACTTTTAAAGGAAATCGGGCTAACCGCCGCCCGATTTCCTTTAAAGATTCAACCGCTTTCGTTTCAACGGGTTGTTTTTTCGTCAACTCGACCCAAACCCGCGACATTGCAAAAAAAGCGGCGCTGAGACGAACGTCCTGAAACTTTGAAGGAAATCAATCGGAGGTTCGATTGATTTCCTTCAAAAGTCCACTATTTGCCTTGGCCGTATTTGTTGCGAAAATAATCGCGCATGACGGCGATGTTTTCCTTGGAAATGGGGACGGGTTCGCCGATCTGCCTGCACATATGGTAGATTTGGGCCGTCAGTTCCAGGACTTTCGCCGTGCGGAAAGCGGCTTTCATTGATTCGCCGATGCAGACCGCTCCGTGGGACTGCAACAGGCAGGCATAGCCGTTCTCGCCAAGCGCGGCGACGCAATTGGCGGCCAACTCCGGGGAGCCGGGGAGCGCATACTCGGCGACCCGGATCTCCTCGCCCAAGGATTGCGCCGCCTCGTCCATGATCAGCGGGATATTCTGTTTCAGACAGGCGAAAACCATGGAATAAACCGGATGCGTATGGATAACGGCGTTGATTTCCGGGCGGCTGCGCATGATGGAAAGATGGAGGTCGAGTTCGATGCTCGGCTTGCGTTCGCCTTCAAGCTTGGCGCCATCGAGTTTGTAGACCAGTATGTCGTCGCAACGGCAGGCAACGTAATCCATGCCGCTCGGGGTAATGTAAATGTTGCCGGTCGAGATATCGCGAAAGCTGATATTGCCCCACGTTTCCACCGTCAATGAAGCGTTGATCATTCTCAGCCCGGCGTCAATGAGCAATTGCCTGCAGTCCATCGTTTTCTCCAGCCTATCGTTGAGTATTTTGGAGAGAATCGAACGGCGGTTTGTCTGATTCTCTCCAAAAGTCCACATATGGCGCCGATGCGAATTCTCAAAATCCCGGCGGGAATCGTAACCGGCGATTCCCGCCGGGGAATAGGATTTCCGGCATCGACGTCGCATTCAATCTACGTACTTGGACAGGTAATCCATGTGTTCCTGGACATTGTCCTTGGCGATGACGCGGCAGCCGGTGTCGATGTACATTTCATAGGGTTCGCCGCGAATCATTTTGCAGAGGTTGATGACGCTGAGTTCGCCCATCTTGGCGGGATACTGGGCGACGGTGCAGAGAAAATCGCCGGCTTCGACCAGGTTCAGCGCCTCGCTGACCGCGTCGTAACCGATGACGGCGATCTGGTCCTTGAGTCCCGCTTCCTCGATCGCGCGCAGAGCGCCGATGCCCATGTTGTCATTGCTGCAGAAGAACAGCTGGAGATCGGGATGGGCGCTGATTATATTCTGCGCGGCGGTATAGCCCTGATCCACTTCCCAGTTCGCCGTCTGTTCGGCGACGACGACGATGGCGTCACCCGCGCCCTTGATGAAGCCGTTGCGGCGGTCGGAAGTGTTCTGATGGCCCTCGATGCCAGTGAGGATCGCCGTCTTGGTCCCCTTGGAGAACTTGCCCTTTACGAATTCACCAGCCAGCTTGGCGCCCTGGAAATTATCCGTGCCATAGAAGGGGATTTCCAGGCCGGCGAGCTTCGCGACTTCCTTGTTGATGAGGGTGTCGGCATTGACCACCGGCACTCCCTGCTCCCTGCTCTTCCGCAAGGCCGTTTCCAGACCTTCCGACGCGCTGGGAACGATGATGAGGCCGTCGACATTGTTGGACAGCATATTCTCGATGATCGTCAGCTGGGTCGCGGCGCTGGCGTGCTGGTCGCCCGCCTGTACGTCGATGGTGCAGCCAAGCGCCTTGGCTTGTTCGCGCGCGCCGTTGGCGAGAGTGATGTGGAACTCGTTGTTCAGGGTCATTCCGGCGAAACCGATGGTGATGTCCTTATATTCCTTCGGCTGCGCCGCCTGCGCAGCGCCGAACAATACCGTAAAAAGGACGGCGACTGAAAGCGAAAGCAAAGATTTCCTCATGGCTGCTCCTCTGAAAGATATCAACCCCTCGCCATGACGCGCCGGCGGCGCGTCTGATAAACATGGACGTTCGCAGGGGCGAGGCAACCGCGTTGCCTCCGTGCAACATACTCGTTCCTCCGTCGCGCCAGCACCTACTGGCGTCGCCGGTGCAAAACCACAATCACCCTTTCTCCTGGTTAGAGCCTCCTTTCATGACACCCCCCCCAAAAAAAACAATGCGGGAACAGTCCCGCCGTCCCCTGTTCTGGTTCCCCGACCAGTCAAGGAGACGGAGACAAGCAGCGGTTTGTCTTTCCCTCGGAGCGTGACGAAAAAATGCGCCAGCCGCATCGGAATATCCGCATTTTGCCGACAACCTCCTATTCGGCCTTCCGTTCACGGGATTTGTCGACATACACCGCGCCAATAATGACGAGTCCGGTCAGGATGGTCTGGTAATAGGTCGGAACATTAAGGATTTGCAGCCCGCAGGTTAACGAGCCGAGGATCAACGCTCCCACCAGGGTGTTGCCGATTTTGCCCCTGCCGCCCGAGAGAGATATGCCGCCGATGACCGTCGCGGCGATCGCGTTCATTTCGTAGCCGCTGCCCGCGTTCGGATCGGCGTAGGACAGGCGGGAAAGGAGCATTATGCCGCCGAAGGCCGCAAATATGCCGCTCAGGACATAGGCGCTCATTTCGATGCGCTTGATCCGCACTCCGGACAGCTTCGCCGCGTTGGAATTGCCGCCGAAGGCGTAAATATGGCGTCCGAAGTGGGTGTAAGACATGACGACGATCATGATGAAATAAAAGGCGAAAACATATATCACCGACACCGGCATGCTGCCGACGACTTTAGCGTTCATGATCTTGCCGAGTTCGGCGGGGAAGCGTGAAATCGGCTTCCCAAGGTTGATCAGGAGCGCCAACCCGCGCAAGATCTGCATGGTGCCCAAGGTGGCAATAAAGGCGGGAACTTTGCCGTAACTGACCAGGGCGCCGTTTACCAACCCGGCGAGCGCTCCGGCGGCAATGGAGGCGATGCAGGCCGCCCATACCGGCGTTCCACCCTTGATCAGCAGGCCGGCGAAAATGCCGACAAAGCCGACCATGGAGCCGACGCACAGGTCGATGCCGCCCGTCAAAATGACCAGGGACGCCCCAATGGCGATGACGGCGATGATCGACGACTGGGTGATGATGTTCTGTATATTGGTTATGGTCAGGAAGTTGCGGCCAAAATAGCGGCAAAGCACGGTGAAGACGATAATGATCGCCACCGCGCCGATATACAGGGTCAGCGCGCTCCAATTGATGGACTTTCCGCCTCTCCCGTTCGTCGCCGTGCTGGACATGGTTGCCTTCCCATCTTCAAGAATCAAGAAACCAGTTGTGACCCGAGGGCATGGGATAAAAGGGTTTCCTGGGTCAGTTCGTCGTCGTTGTCCAGGACGGTCGCGATGCGCCCCTCGCGCATCACCGCGATCCGGTCACACATCTTCATCAGTTCCACCATATCGGAGGAAATCATGATTATGGACGCGCCTTCCGCCACCAGCCGTTCCATGATGCCGTATATCTCGTCGCGCGCTCCGACGTCGATCCCCCGGGTCGGCTCGTCGAAGATATACACGCTAGCCTTGGAGCACAGCCATTTGGCGATGACCACTTTCTGCTGGTTGCCGCCGGATAGGTTTTTCGCTTCGACCCGGTGGTCGGCGGGCCGGATGCGCAGGTTCTTGATGTACTCGCGGCACGTTTCCACCATGCTCCGCTTGCGGAGAAGCACCTTGCCGAACCGCCGGAGGTTCGGCAGCGCGATATTGTCCGCGACCGAATGCACCAGGACCAGACCCGCGTCCTTGCGATCCTCGGACAGGTAGACGACACCCTTCGCGATGCTGTTGTGGATGCCCCCGACAAGTTCCTCGCCGTTGTACTTCACCGTGCCCGAGTCGCGTTTGAAGTCGCCGATGATGCAGCGGGCCAGTTCCGAACGGCCCGCGCCGACCAAGCCGGAAATGCCGAGGATTTCCCCTTTTTCCAAGATCAGGTTGATGTCATGCAGCTGGTTGCGGCAGCAGAGGCCGCGGACTTCAAGGATCGGCTGCGGGTTCGCCCGCTTGAGCCGCTGCGACTTGACCAGCTTTACTTCGCGGCCGACCATCATCCGGGTCAGATCTCCCTCGGTGACCGCATCGAGACAGACTTCGTCGACAAACCGCCCATCGCGCATGACGGTGCAGCGATCGCCTATCTCAAACAGTTCCTGCATACGGTGGGAAATGTAGACGATGCCGATGCCCCGCGACTTGAGGTCGTTGATTTTGGCGAAAAGCATTCGCGTTTCCTTGTCCGTGATGGCTGCGGTCGGCTCGTCGAGGACAAGAACCTTGACGTCGTTGGAAATGGCCTTGGCGATTTCGACCAACTGCTTCTGGGCGACGCTCAGGTCGGCGATAAGCGTTTCCGGAGGGACGTTGAGGCCGATCATTTCCATATATTCCATGGATTCGCGGATCGCCCGCTTCTTGTTGATGAACATCGCGCCGCCGAATTCCTTCCCGAGAAAGATGTTTTCATAGATCGGCAGATACGGGACGAGGTTGAATTCCTGGTAAATTACGCTGATGCCGGCCTCCAGCGTTTCCTTCGGCGTCTCAACGCAAAACGGCTTGCCGTCGATGAAGATATCGCCTCCCTCCCGGCGGTAGGCGCCGGAGAGGATCTTGATCAGGGTGGATTTCCCCGCCCCGTTCTCGCCCAACAGAACATGCGCCTCGCCCGGCCGGACTCGAAGCCTGGCCTTGTCGAGGACTTGCACGCCGTAGAAGCTCTTGTCGATGTCGCGCATTTCCAGGATATAACTATCGGTCGGGACGCAATGCGGCCGGTGATCTTCCCGCGCGGTCGCCCGGCAACTGTGGGATGGCGTCATCTCGTTCATATCCTTATGGGAATTGAAAGGCGATCCTGATAATCCTTGAGGAACTCGATGTCGGACATTTTCAGCGGCTTGGCGTCGCCCATTTCATATTCGCGGCCAAGCCCCCGGTATTTCGACAAGCCCAGACGGTGATAAGGAAGAAACCAGACCTCCCGCACATTCCCGAGTTTCGCTACAAAGTCGATAAACCCTCCGATCGCCTCCGGGTCGTCGTTCATGCCGGGAATGTAGGGATAGCGCACCGAAAGGAAACCGGAATAATTGCCATCCAGCCATTCCAGATTTTCGAGGATTTGCCGGTTGTCGGCGCCGGTCAATTCCCTATGCCTTCCCGGATCGATATGTTTGAAGTCGAAAAAAACGCCGTCGGCGACCGCGCTCGCCTTCCTTACCGACGCCAGCGGCACTTGGCCGCAAGTTTCGACAAGCATTCCGAAATTCCCCTCCCTCGCATAATCGGAATATTCGACGATAAAATCGTCATGCAACAAGGGTTCGCCGCCGCTGAAGGTCACCCCGCCGCCGGAATGGAGATAATAGGCGGCGTCCTTCACGATTTCGCGATGGAGCGCCGCGGCCGTGTATTCTTCGCCCATCACCAGCCTGGCGCCGATGTAACAGCCATCGACGCACGTCCCGCACAAGGTGCAGACTTTCGCGTCGGTGACGAATCCCATGCCTTCCCGCCGCGTTATCCCCTTTTGCGGGCAGATATTCGCACAGCGCGCGCAGCCGACGCAGACGAAGGGCTTCCCGAGTATTTGCGGTTTCCGGGATTGGGACTCGGGGTTGGCGCACCACTTGCAGCGCAAGGGACAGCCTTTCAAAAACACCACCGTCCTGATGCCCGGACCGTCTTCGGATGAAAAGCGCTCAATATTGAATACCGTAGCCGTCCGTGTCATAACCTCCCTGAAATATTCCGGGACAAGAGATTGCGGCGGGACCGGCGCGCCGCCGGTCCCGCCGCGCGGAAGAGCTGTCAGAGATCGATTTCCACGCGATTGAGAACGTCTATTTGGCAGTCCGGCGCGAGCGAAGTGAAGAGGGCGCTGTAGCCGGAGACGCGTACCATGAGGTCTTTGTATTTTTCCGGGTGTTGCATCGCGTCGCGGTAGATGGCGTTGTCGACGACGTTGAACTGGATTTGCTGCGCGTATTTGCCGAACAACGCCTTGATCATGTCGATGACCCGTTGGCGGTGTTCCTTGGTGGAGACGGTGTTTTTCGCCAGACGCATATTGAAGATCGCGCCTTTCTGGAACCACAGGCTCGGCAGTTTCCCGACGGAATTGCAGGCCGCCGTCGCGCCGCTGCGTTCCGACCCGTTGGCGGGCGAAATGCCGTTGTTGACCGGGTCCGCGTTCTTGCGCCCGTCCGGGGTGGCGCCGACGCAACGGCCGAAGGCGATGTTCCCGGACACCGGGCTTTGGCTGTACGAGAAACAGCAGGGAATCGGGCCCTTGCCGTACTTGCTGCTGTGGTACTGGTTGCGGTAGCGGGAACCGATATAGTCCTCGAGCGCGACGATCCACTTGTCCGCGGCTTCGTCGTCGTTGCCGAACTTGGGCGCCTTGTTCAGCAGGGCGGCGCGAAGTTCGGGCCCGGTCGGACTGGTGGTTTCGTCTTCGTAATTGGTTTTGAGCGCGTGGAGGAGCGCCGGCAGGGCAAGCATCCTCTTGTCGAAGACGGCGTACTCGATGCCGGCCAGGGCGTCGCCGGCGCTGATCGTCCCGGCGGTCGGCCCGCCGTCGGCGGAGTACAGCGCGCCGCCCTCCACCAGGTCGAGACAACGGCCGATACAATCCTCGACCAGCGAAGCGCGGAAGGGATTGACGTCGTAGAGGCAGTGCACGTAGTCGTTGGCGTGTTCGGTGACGACCTGCAAGTCCATGAAATACGCCAGCATCCGCTTGTATTCCTCGAATATTTCACCGGTCGACGCGCAGGCGGCGATGTCCTTCGACGTCTTTTTATATACGATGCCGGTGCGGGGGTCGACGCCGTTGTTGAGGGTGATTTCCAGAACCTTCTCGACGTTCAGCCACGGCCCCTTGGCGGCGAAGTCCCACTTGCCGGGGATGGACGCCTCGATACAGCCGTCCGGAGACCAGTCGACAAGATCCTCGTCGGCGATGCCCATGTCCTTCAAGGTGCGCATGAAGGCCAAGTCGTTGTAGAAGGCCGGCATTCCACCCTGGTGGACGATGCACGCCTCCAGCGCCGCCATCATGAAACCGTCCGGCGTCCCCTCGAACCATTTGACGGACACCGACGGCGTCACCAGCTTGAGTTCGGAACAAGCCTTGACGCACATCCAGGAAATGTCGTTGGTCGCGTCCTTGCCGTCCACGGTCTGTCCGCCGACGGCTAGATTGATGAACATCTGATAGCCAAGGAAAAATTCCGAATCCGGCCACGAGCGGAGCTTGTTCAGTTCGTTGCACTTGATGAAGAAACACTCGATGATTTCCAGCGCCTTTTCCTCGGTCAGGATGCCGTTCTCGATGTCCCGCTTGTAATAGGGATAGACATACTGGTCGAAACGGCCAAGGGATATGGCGTGGCCGTTGGCTTCGAGATGCACCGCCAGGAGGATCATGTAGATGGACTGCACCGCTTCATGGAAAGTGCGGGCCGGGTTAAGCGGCACCTGGCGGCAGATATCGGCCATTTCCGAGAGTTCGGCCCTGATCTTGGGGTTTCCCGCCCGCGCCGCGGCTTTGCCGCATTCGGCGGCGATGCGGTTGGAGAAATTGACGACCGCCTCATTCCCCTTGATGACGCCGTCGAGGAAATAGATCTTCTTCATCCCATCCGGTTCCTTGGGGTCAATCTCGGCGCGACGCCTTTTGGCGCGCTCGATGATGTCCTGTAGACCGGTTTTCAGGACCAACCTGTAATCGGGGATTTCGTTCCCCAACCCCGCTCCGACGACCCAAGTCTCGTCGATGATGCCGCTATCCCAGGCGTTTATGATCTCCCCCGGGAGGGATTCGCGAAGATAGCCGACCAAGGTCTTATCTTCCCAGTATTTCACACACTCGCGGATATCCCGCTCGACATCGGGGTCGATGAAAAACTTGTCGCCCGGTCGATCTTCCCAGCGAAACGGCCTGCCGTCCAATTCCTCAATAATCCACTTGGTGGAATACTCCGGATAAATCGGCGCCGCCTTGGGCCATCTCGCCTGATTGCCGACGATCAATTCGCCCTCCTTGACCCAGACGGTCATCTGGTCGAGGACGTCGTAGTAGCCAATGGCGCGACGAATGGCAATCGGTTTCTGCGCATTCCTCTTTATGGACTCAGTGAAAATTTTGCACCGTTCCGAACAGATCATGGGATCCTGTTCGAACAATTGCCATCTCAGGTTTTCGACTCGTTCGTTCATGATGGGCCTCACTTTCATAAAAAAAACCTGAATTCCCCTATGCGGTGAAGACGGAAGTCTCCGCGGACGCGGACAGGATCCTGCGGATGTCGGTCAAGTTTCCGGCCACCCCTTGGAAGAGCAACTGCGCGCCGATCGTTCCCAGGGAAGTGGCTTCGAACGGCCCGGCGACGACCTTCTTGCCGGTCACCCGGGCGGTGATCCGGTTCAGCAGCCGATTCCTGCCGCCGCCGCCGATGATGTTGAGGACGCCGTATTTCCGGCCGGAGACGGCTTCCAGGTCGGCGATGACGGTCTGGTAGCTTCGCGCCAGCGATTCGTAGACGACGCGGAAATA
>JAISXA010000054.1 GCA_031270685.1 Planctomycetota bacterium | reverse complement strand
GTTGTACGGATCGGTGCTGAAACCCATCGCCAATTATAGCTCCAGGTTCAGGAACAGGGAGCAAATCCTCCGGAAACGGCTTGAGGAGGGGGGAGACGAGGAATAGTTGACTTTTAAAGAAAATCGGGCCAACCGCCGCCCGATTTTCTTTAAAGAATCAACCGCTTTCGCCTCAATGGATTGTTTTTTCGTCAACTCGACCAAAACCGGCGACATTGCAAAAAAAGCGTAATCGAAACGAACGCTCTAAAACTTTGAAGGAAATCAAACAAACCGCGTTTGATTCTCTCCAATGTTTCCCGGGGTTCCATTTTACGTCGGGAATTATTGCCAGGTCGGCGGTATCGCCCGACTTGACGAAAAATCAACCCATTGGTCCGTAAGCGGTAACATCTTTGGAGGAAATCGGGCGGCGGTTGGCCCGATTTCCTCCAAAAGTCCACCACGGATAGACCATATCTATATGCTGTATATGTCATATATATGTAGTTATATGAAAAGTTCGATCGCAATCCCGCATGCTCGCGATTAGAAAATATTTTAATAAATGCAACTAATTGATATTAATAAATATATGTTATTTATACAATGAATTTTCCCTAAAATCCCCGTTCTGGCATTGTTCTTCCTTTTTACTTTTTCGCGACAAACGAAAAAGAGCCTCCGGATAACCGGGGCGAAAAAAGGAGAACCATATGCTTGCCATTCAGATGTCCATCAATTGCGCCATCCGCAACGCCGCTCTTGCATTTCTTTCTATCGTTTATTTTGTTTTCGGTATTCTCGCCATTCCCGCGCAGGCCGCCGCCGAGGCCGACGCGTGGCTCGCCCATTCCCTGTCCGACCGCCAGAGGATGGTTGAGATTATCGGCGAAAACGGCGCGCGCGAATACGCCGAAGCGCGGGGCTGGAACCCCCTGTACAATCGGCATACTCCGGACTGCATCCCGCAGGGGCCGGACCAGGTCTACATCGATACCGCGACCGGCCGCCTCAAAGTGATCGAGGCGAAGGGCGGCAATGCGTCTGTCCGGCAAAGTTACGGCGTCCAGCAAGGCTCGCCCGAATGGGCGGTCAAGTCGTCCGAGGCGGTTCTGAAAAGCCCGCACGCCGGGGCGGCCCAAAAACGGGCGGCCAGGGAGATTCTGGAAAAAGCCGCCGCCGGCAAAATGGACGCCGTGGTCGTGAAAACGCCGCATGTTTTAGGCAGAGCCGGCAAGCCTGTCGTGAAGGCCAGTATTGCAGGTGACGGGCGAACGGCGAAATTGGCAAAGGAAATCCTGGCGAATGCGTCTGTCAAGCAGGGGGCCCGGAGCCTTGCGAAGACCGCCGCCGTCTCCGGTAAAATACAGGGCGCCCGGAATCTTTCGCGCGCCGTCGCCGCCGGTAAAGCGACGCTCGCCAGAGCGGGGAAGGCCGGACGCGTGGCAACGCCCGCGATTCCGGTGACGCCGGTTGTCGTCGTCGTCACCGTGGTCGATAGCGCCATGGATATTTACGATGTGGAAAGCCGCTACGCGGAAGGCAAAATCGACGCCGACGAACGCGTTAAAGCGCATACTGCAAACGGCATGAAAACCGTCGCGGGGTTCGGCGGCATGATGGCCGGCGCCAAAGCGGGCGCTGTCGGAGGCGCGGCCGCGGGCGCCCTGGCGGGTGGTGTCGGCGCGCCCATCGGCGCGGCGGTGGGGTCGTTCGTAGGGGCCGTGGGAGGGTATTTTGGCGCAACCCTCGCGGTGGACGAGCTGGTTGACTGGCTCTGGTGACCACTGGGAATTGAGACTTGGCACGAACATGCGGGTATAGGTGGAAGGGGAGGACTGCCATGTTGTGCGCGATCAGCCATATCGTCGAGCGCCGGGTCAGGCATGTGCACGCCAGGCGGGGTGAGTATATCAAAGTCCACCGACAGGGCTGGTTCGGCGGCGGAAAAGACGATGGATCGGGCTGTTTGGGCATTATCATCGTACTTGCCATCTTTTGCGCGTTGTTTGGCGGCTGCTGACGTTCCCATCGTCTTCGCGGTTCTCGTTCCGGTTTTGTCCGGCCGCGCCCTCTCCACCGAGCTCGGCTACGTCGCCTGCGTCAAGCCCTGGTGCGGGTGCTCCTTCGCCCCAGAGGACAACAAGGCGCCTTGGTGGGACGCCGTCACCGTCGGCGCTTCCGGCGGAGCCGCCGCCGGGGGAGACGCCGGGGCGTGGGCCGATCTAATTGCGGAAAATTCACGCCTATTTGGTCAGAGTTCGCCATCGTCCCATAAACTGCTCACCCCGCAACGCGTTCCGGAATTGCCCGACCACGGGGAACGCCTATATCCACCACCCCGCCGCCACTTCCGTTTCAGGAACGCGTGGTCCGCCGCTTTCTGGAGCGGGGAGGGAATCACGTCGACCGATTGGATCGCGGACAACTCCCGAAACACCCGGCGCGGCTAGTCGCCGCAGCCGGCAGCGGGACGCGTTCCAAAGCCTTCCACCGCACATAGGCGAGAAAGCACGCCAGGATGTGCGCCCGTAACGATTCCCGATAAGCCCGACCATCTCCCCCAACCTTGAAAAAGACCCCCGACTGGAAAACCGTGTGCGGGAGAACCGTTCGCACGGTTCGGAGGGAGGGTCGACCGGCCCTTCCCTACCCCTATCGTTCTTGGTTGGTGGTCTGTTTCTCGACATGCCGGTTTTCGTCTCAATGCGCGTGGCGTAATCCACGGTGCGCAATCGACCGTATCGCCGTTGCGTTCCGTGCATCACGAATTGCGCTTTGGAGTGGCCGCCAGTTCGGGATGGACCCGCCAGTGGGGTAAGAGGCATTGTGCTGCCGGGATTTGGGGCATTTAGGCGCGGACCGGAACGCTTGGTCTCAATCCCCAGTGGGGTAAGAGGCATCGTGCTACCGGATAGGCGACCGATATTCGTCGCCGATAAAATACGTCTCAATCCCCAGTGGGGTAAGAGGCATCGTGCTACCGATTGGCGCGGCCTCGGGGCGTTCCGGGCGCGGTACGGTCTCAATCCCCAGTGGGGTAAGAGGCATCGTGCTACGATACACGTCCCCGACGAACAAAAGGAGGAGGCGGCCGCGTCTCAATCCCCAGTAGGGTAAGAGGCATCGTGCTACGAACCAGGAAATCTCCGCCCAGACTAAGTATTACAAGTCTCAATCCCCAGTGGGGTAAGAGGCATCGTGCTACTCGGTCATTTCGGGGCGGACCGGAATGGCTGGATTAGTCTCAATCCCCAGTGGGGTAAGAGGCATCGTGCTACCTGGCGAACAGGGTGCCGTTCGGGCTGGCCCGCAGGGGTCTCAATCCCCAGTGGGGTAAGAGGCATCGTGCTACCTGGATGGCATAAAACGCGCCACTACCCCGCATAGTGGGTCTCAATCCCCAGTGGGGTAAGAGGCATCGTGCTACGCATAGCGCTCTGCGAGGCTGGGGAAGAACTACTCAGCAGGCGTCTCAATCCCCAGTGGGGTAAGAGGCATCGTGCTACAGGAGACACGATCATGCAAGACATGATCGAAGAACTTGTCTCAATCCCCAGTGGGGTAAGAGGCATCGTGCTACCCGCGGTAATGAATCCAATCTCCGCGCGGCGGACGGTCTCAATCCCCAGTGGGGTAAGAGGCATCGTGCTACCAGGTCGCCCGGCTGGCGGCGAAGGTTGAGGTTACGGGGAGTCTCAATCCCCAGTGGGGTAAGAGGCATCGTGCTACGCGGAACTTAGTGCGGCGGTCGTCGAGTGCCGCGAGGGTCTCAATCCCCAGTGGGGTAAGAGGCATCGTGCTACCAAGGAGTCGATGCGCTCCAGCGCGGCGTCATAGTCGCGTCTCAATCCCCAGTGGGGTAAGAGGCATCGTGCTACCTTGGAACCCGGAAGTCATGCGCCAGATGATCGGCCGGGTCTCAATCCCCAGTGGGGTAAGAGGCATCGTGCTACCCGTCGTGAATCTTACACCCCACGCCGTCCATATCATGTCTCAATCCCCAGTGGGGTAAGAGGCATCGTGCTACCCGCGTTGAGCTCGTTGTCATCGGCTTTGCCGTGCAGGGTCTCAATCCCCAGTGGGGTAAGAGGCATCGTGCTACTCAGCAAAAGGTAGAAGCCATGGAGCAGCAACAGCACCTCGTCTCAATCCCCAGTGGGGTAAGAGGCATCGTGCTACACGAGGCTGGGCGCACGGTAGGATGCCGCTCCCTGGTCTCAATCCCCAGTGGGGTAAGAGGCATCGTGCTACACGGCGACGGCCGTGCCGTCGCCGTTGGTGACTGTTCATGTCTCAATCCCCAGTGGGGTAAGAGGCATCGTGCTACCCGCCGCAGCGCACAACGACAGCCCGAGGGGTTGGGCTGAGTCTCAATCCCCAGTGGGGTAAGAGGCATCGTGCTACCGGCGATTGACGCCGCCCGTTCGACGGTGGCTTTCCCTGGGTCTCAATCCCCAGTGGGGTAAGAGGCATCGTGCTACCACTTGCGCTCGTCCTCGTAGTGGAGGGGCAGGATGAGTCTCAATCCCCAGTGGGGTAAGAGGCATCGTGCTACGATGAGCGGACCATGCAGCCGATCAAGGGCGGCCTGGTCTCAATCCCCAGTGGGGTAAGAGGCATCGTGCTACCTGCCTGGCTGCGGCCAGGCAGTAGTAGTAGAAAGGTCTCAATCCCCAGTGGGGTAAGAGGCATCGTGCTACGGAGATTATGCTACTTGGTCACTTTCATGTGGCCAGTCTCAATCCCCAGTGGGGTAAGAGGCATCGTGCTACCCTTGACCAGCAAGCGGTCGTCCACCGCGAGCTGGAGTCTCAATCCCCAGTGGGGTAAGAGGCATCGTGCTACCAGGATGACGCTGAGCAGCAACATCCTGAACGCTGTGTCACAATCCCCAGTGGGGTAAGAGGCATCGTGCTACCCGGAGCGACTCCCTCGGTTGGCGGTAAGTCCCCTCCAGGTCTCAATCCCCAGTGGGGTAAGAGGCATCGTGCTACCATTGTAGCGGCCGCGGAAGGAATGGAGGGGGAGTGGGTCTCAATCCCCAGTGGGGTAAGAGGCATCGTGCTACGCGGCCCAGACAGGGCATGAGCGTGTCCTGTTGAGGGGTCTCAATCCCCAGTGGGGTAAGAGGCATCGTGCTACGGGGGGCAGGAGAAAAAGATGGGTAAGCTGTACTTTAGTCTCAATCCCCAGTGGGGTAAGAGGCATCGTGCTACTTGACGCGCGGCAGCACCGCCAGCACCCGGTCGTTGGTGTCTCAATCCCCAGTGGGGTAAGAGGCATCGTGCTACCCGCCGTCGCGTCAACGGCCGGCAGCCGCCGGTAGGTGGTCTCAATCCCCAGTGGGGTAAGAGGCATCGTGCTACCGGGCGGTTGTAGTTCCGCTACCGCCAGCGCCCCGGAGGGTCTCAATCCCCAGTGGGGTAAGAGGCATCGTGCTACCGTAGCCTTTTTAACTACCGTAAATCAAACATCTTATAAAGCGAAATAACAATGCTGGATTTTGTGGCATGTTTTTTCATCCTTCACAAAGGAGGGTCGATAGGCTTGTTTCGTTCATCCCCTTAAATTACAAGTAATTGAGGAAACGACCAACCTCCCCGCCATAACCGTCTCCCGCTGGTCCCAGCTAACCGGATACTGAACAACGCCTTCCACAGTATAATATGCAGGATCTTTAGGGAAAACGCAAGTGCAAATTGATTATTTGTTGTTGTTAAAAAAAGAGCTCCCACCGTCTGCCGCCGCCGAGAATCTCCACGAAAACCACTGTGCGCAGAGAGTCGGCTTTTAAAGGAAATCGGGCTAACGAACTTTTGCCAATTGGGCATTCAAACCGCCGAATGCCCAATTTGTAAAAATCACAATCCTTGCGGCACATGCGGTTACGTTTTTTGCAAAGTGGCGATTGGCGGTTTAATCGCCACTTTGCAAAACTTCAGAATTAACTAATTTCACATGTTTTCCTCACAATATCGTAACAATTCCGGAATAGATATGCGCGCGGCGAAAGAGGGCTTTTGAAAATCGCAAAAACCACCACCCCTGCGGCAAAAGCGTTTTAAATTTTGCAAGGCGGCGATTGGCGGTGTAATCGCCGCCTTGCAAAACTCCGGATGAAAGGAATCGGCCGATGCGGAACGGCGCGGGCTGGCGCGACGATCTTCTGTTCACTCCCGGTCCCCTGACCACAAGTCCGTCGGTGAAACAGGCGATGCTCAGGGACCTGGGCGCGCGCGACGAGGACTTCCTCGGCGTGGTGCGGTCCGTGCGCTGCAGGCTGCTGCGCCTGGCCGGCGCCGAGGCCGGCGATCATGAGGCCGTCCTGATGCAGGGCTGCGGCAGCATGGGGGTGGAGGCGGCGCTGGGAACCGCCGTCCCCCGCGCGGGAAAGCTGCTGGTCGTCGCCAACGGCGCGTACGGCAGGCGCATGGCGGACATGGCGAAAGCCATGGACATGGAATACGCGAACCTGGAATATCCGGAAAACACGGCCGCCGATCCCCGCGACGTCGATTCCCTGCTTTCGCGGGATCAGGGCGTCACCCATGTCGCCATGGTGCATTGCGAAACAACCTCCGGCCTGTTCAATCCCGTCGCCGCGGTTGGAAAAATCGTCCGCGACCGCGGGCGTTCCTTCATCGTCGACGCCATGTCCAGCTTCGGCGCGGCGGCGATCGATCTTGGGGAGTGGCATATCGACTGGCTCGTTTCCTCGGCGAACAAGTGCATCGAGGGCGTGCCGGGGTTTTCGTTCGTCATCGTCAACCGGGCCGCCCTGGAAAAGTGCGCCGGCAACTCGCGCAGCGTTTGCCTGGACCTGTACGCCCAGTCCGAGGCCATGCGCCGCGACGGGCAGTTCCGCTTCACTCCGCCCACCCACGCCATCCTGGCCTTCCACCAGGCGCTGCTCGAACTGGAAGCCGAGGGCGGCCGCACCGGCCGCATGATCCGCTACCGGGAAAGCAACGCGGCGCTGCGCGGGGAAATGCGCGCCATGGGCTTCGCCGAGTATCTCGCGGAAGCGGACCGGGGGTGGATAATCAGCTCATACCGGTATCCCGCTCATCCCCGATTCGATTTCGCTTCCTTCTACCGGCTCCTGAAGGACGAGGGATTCGTCATCTATCCAGGGAAAATCGGGGACGCCGACGTATTTCGCGTGGGCAATATCGGCCGCATCTCCGTTTCGGACATCCTGGCGCTGACGGCGGCCATGCGCCGGGCGCTCCAGACGCTGGGCGTGACGGGCATGGCCGAAAACGCGCTTGACCGCACCGCATGACCTTTGGAATACGGAGCGCATGGACATGAAATACAAGGGAATCGGACTGGTCGTCTTCGATTTGGCGGGCACGGTCGTCGATCACGGCAGCCGCGCGCCGGCCGGCGCTTTCCGCGAACTGTTCCGGAGGCACGGCATCGCGGCCTCGGAGGCGGAGGCGAGGGAACCGATGGGGAAGCACAAGCGGGACCACATCGCCGATATGCTGGCCATGCCGGCGATAGCGGGACAATGGCGGGAAAAATACGGCAGGGACTGGGAGAACGCGGATGTCGACGCCCTGTTCGACGAGTTTCTCCCTCTGCAGCTCGAAGCGCTTGCCGACTATTCCGAAGCGATCGCCGGAACCGCCGAAACGCTCGAAGCGCTGCGGTCGCGGGAGGTCAAGACCGCGGCGACGACGGGCTACGACAACGCCATGACCGATTTCCTGCTCCGCAAGCTCGCCGGACAGGACATAGCGTTCGACTTTTCCTGCTGCGCCGCCGAAGTCGCGGCGGGTCGCCCCAGGCCGTGGATGATATTCCGTTGCATGGAGGCGCTCGACGTCTTTCCGGCCCGCTGCGTCGTCAACGTCGGCGACACCGTCGCCGATATCGAGGCCGGCGCCAATGCCGGGGTTTGGAGCGTCGGCGTGTCCAAAACCGGAAACATGACCGGATTGTCCAGGGAACAAACCGGGGAGCTCGACGGCGAGGAACTCGAATCCCTGCTCGTAGCGGCGGCCGAGACGATGCACGCCGCCGGCGCCGACATCGTTATCGAGTCCGTGGCCGCCCTGCCGGGAATACTGCGCCTGATCGCGCGGGAACTGGAATTGGGGATGCTCCCGGGAGGCGACCGAACCTGCGGCAGGCGGGGCGGATTGGCGCCCAACCGGTTGCTGAAAACGAAAAACCGCCCGGTGGCGGCTATTTCCCAACGCTAGGATATTTTTCTCATCGAAAGGGAGACCATGCAAACAGGAAAGACCATTCTATTGACCGCGGCCGCCTTGCTGGCGCTGCTGATCGGTTCCGCCGTCCATGCGGGGGAAGCCATCGTCGTCTATACCGCTCTCGAGGACGACGAATATCCCGCCTACCTGGAACTGTTCGCCAAACAGCATCCCGATATCGAAGTGAAGATTGTCCGCGATTCGACCGGCATCGTCACCGCCAAGTTTCTGGCGGAAAAGGACAATCCCCGCGCCGACGTGATCTGGGGCCTTGCCGCCACCAGTCTCATCACCGCCCAAAAGGGGAATTTGCTGGAACCGTACGCGCCCAAGGGGATCGAGAGGGTCGATCCCCAGTTCCGCGATTCCGGCCAGCCGCCCGCCTGGGTGGGGATCAAGGCTTGGGAGACGGGATTCATCGTCAACACCATCGAACTCGAACAACGCGGCCTTCCCATGCCGAAAACCTACGCCGACCTGCTCAAGCCCGGATACAAGGGGCTGATCGTCATGGCCAACCCCGCCAGTTCCGGGACCGGTTACCTCACCGTGTCGGGGATCATCCAGATCATGGGCGAGGAAAAGGGCTGGGCCTATCTCGACCGGCTTGACGACAACATGATGCAGTACACCCATTCCGGCTCCAAACCGGCCAAAATGGCGGGGCAAGGCGAGTGCGTCATCGGCATATCCTTCGGCTACCGCGGACTTAAGCAGAAGAGCTCCGGCGAGCCGGTCGAAACCATCTGGCCCGCCGAGGGTTCGGGCTGGGATCTCGAGGCGAACGCGCTGGTGAAAAAGCCGGCGATCAAGGACGCGGCCAGGACCTTCCTCGATTTCGCCATATCGGACGAGGTCATGCGCCTGTACGCGAACATCTACCCCATCACCTCCGTCGACACCGGCCTGCCGCCGCCGAAGGGCTATCCCGCCGATCCGAAGAGCCTGATCATCGAAAACGATCTCGAAGCGGCGGCGGCGGCGCGCGACGGCGTTCTGGCCGAATGGAGCAGGCGCTATGACGGCAAAAGCGAAAGCAGGTGAGGAAATGACGGCCGCCCCGGAAAAGGGGAACGGCGGCGGCGCGTTTCCCGGCCGCCGTGCGGAAACGCCGGACCGGGGGTTATGCGTTCGCGGCGTGTGCAAAAGCTTTGACCGGACGCCGGTGCTGACCAACGTGTCGCTCCAGGTCGCCCCCGGGGAATTCGTGTGCGTCCTTGGACCGTCCGGATGCGGGAAAACGACGCTGTTGCGCGTCGTCGCCGGATTGGAGACGCCGGACAGCGGCAGCGTCCTCATCGGCGGCGGCGACGTGACGCGAATCCCCACGGCGGGACGGGGCGTGGGAATCGTCTTCCAGTCCTACGCCCTGTTTCCCAACCTTACCGCCCTGCAAAACGTCGCCTTCGGGTTGCGAAGGAGGGAAACCGGCGCGTCCTCCATCCGGCAAAAGGCGCTGGAACTTCTCGACCTGGTCGGCCTGGCCGAGAGCGCCCAAAAATACCCCGGACAGTTGTCGGGCGGACAACAGCAGCGGGTCGCCCTCGCCAGGGCGCTCGCTCCCGAACCGTCCATCCTGTTGCTGGACGAACCCCTTTCCGCGCTGGACGCCAAGGTGCGCCAGTCCCTGCGCAAGGAGATCCGCCGCCTGCAGCGGCGGCTCGGTATCACGGCGGTCATGGTGACGCACGACCAGGAAGAGGCGCTCACCATGTCCGACCGGATGGTGGTCATGCACAAGGGGCGGCTGACGCAGTTCGCCAGCCCGGAGGAAATCTACCGCCTGCCGTCGACGCGGTTCGTCGCCGATTTCATCGGCGCGATGAACTTTCTCGAGGGGTGGCGGGCGGAAGGCGCCATCGCCCGCTACGGCGGCATCGACATCCGTTTGCCGGCGCCGCTGGGGGCGGACGGCTCGGTCGTCACCCTGGCCATACGCCCGGAGGACGTCCAGATCGGCCGCGATTTATTCCCGGACGAGAACGCGTTCGTCGCTACGGTTGCGGAAATGGAATTCAGGGGCGCCGGCTATTACCTCACGCTGAAGGCGCTTACCGCATTGAAGGCGCTCACCGACGGCGGAAAGGGCGGGATGCGCCTGGAGGCGCTGCTGTCCCCCCTGCGCGCGTCGCAACTCAAGATCGGCGCCGGGGACTGCGTCAAGGTCAGGCTGCCCCGGGAGCGGCTGATCTGCTTCGCGGAAGACGGAACGGCGGTCGGTTTCGCCGGCGGGGGGCCGGAATGACCGCTACGCCGGCGCGGCGACGGTACGTCAACGATAAACCGGCGCAGGCGGTTCTGCTCGCGGGTTCCCTGCTGTTCATGACGGTCGGGCTGCTTCTGCCCCTGGGCGAACTGGCCGTGAAATGCCTGACCGACGCGAATGGCGCCTACGTCGGACCGGACAATTTCATCCGCTTCTTTTCCGCGGCGTCGCTGGCGCGGGCGCTCTACCACAGCCTTTACGTATCCTTAATGTCGACCCTCGCCGCGCTGCCGCCGGCGTTTCTGTTCGCCTATTCCCTCACCCGGACGACCATCCCCGGCAAGGCGTTTTTCCGGCACATCGCCATGCTGCCCCTGTTCGCCCCGACCATGCTCCTCGGCGTTTCCCTGGTCTATCTGTTCGGGCGCAAGGGGATAGTCACCAGCGGGCTGTTCGGCGCCCTGCCCTGGCTGGGAATCGACATCGGCCTTTACGGTTCGACCGGCATCATCATCGCGGAGGCGATTCTCGTCTTTCCGCCGTCGGTCATGATTCTGCTGACCGCCCTCGCCAATTCCGACGCCCGGCTCTACGAGGCGGCCGAGTCCCTTGGCGCGAACAAACCGGAGATATTCTGGAGCGTCACCCTTCCGGGGGTCAAGTACGGCGTGACCAGCGCCGCCTTCGTCTGCTTCACCCTGGTTTTCACCGATTTCGGCGTGCCGAAGGTGGTGGGCGGCAATTACGGCGTCCTCGCCACCGACATCTACAAGCAGGTGGTGGGACAGCAGAATTTCAACCTCGGGGCGACGATTTCCGTGGTCATGCTGCTGCCGACCCTCCTCGCCTTCATCGCCGACAACTGGCTGCGGCGGCGCCAGGAAGGCGTCGTCAACTCACGATCCATCCCGCTGGTCCCCAAGCGGAACGCGACGCGGGACCTGGCGTGCTTCGCCTTCTGCCTCTGCGCGTCCAGCGTAATCCTGGCGGTGTTCCTGACCGCCCTGTTCGCATCGCTGGCCAATCTCTGGCCCTACCGGCTGACGCCCACCCTGAGACATTACAATTTCCGCGATTACGCCGGCGGCGGGTACCTGGCGTTCTGGAACAGCGTCAGGATGGCCGGGTACAGCGCCCTGCTCGGAACGGCCATGACCTTCGGCTCCGCGTACCTGGTGGAAAAAACCAGAAAATTCGCCTGGGCGCGGCGGACGGTCTATTGCCTTTCGCTGGCGCCGCTCGCCCTGCCGGGGCTGGTCGTCGGCCTGGCCTACATTTTCCTTTTCAATTCCGCCGTCTTCTCCGTCGCCGGACGGGAAATACCCAATCCGTTGTCGCGGTTGTACGGCACCATGCTTCTCCTCGTCGTCTGTAACGTGGTTCATTTCTATACGGTTGGATTTCTCACCGCGAGCGCGGCCCTGCGCCAGCTTGACCGGGAATTCGAAGCGGCGGCGGAATCGTTGTCCGTCCCCTTTTACGCGACCTTCCGTCGGGTCACCCTGCCGCTGTGCCTTCCCGCCGTCATCGACATCGCCGGATACTTCTTCGTCAGTTCCATGGCCACGGTTTCGGCGGTGATATTTCTCTATACGCCGGATTTGCAGTTGGCGTCGGTCGCGGTGGTGAACATGGACGACGCCGGCGATTCCGCGCCCGCCGCCGCCATGAGCATCCTCATCGTCGCCGCCAACATCATGGCGAAGGCGGTTTTCGAACTGGCGTCGCGCAGGGCGCGCAAGGCGGCGGAACGCTGGCGCAACCGGTGAACTTGACTTCGCGGGAAAGCGAACAAACCGCCGTTCGCTTTCCCGCGAAGTTTCAGGGCCTTCGTTCCGGCGCAGCCTCGGGCGAGTCATGCATACGGGAAAAAACTACGAAACCATCATCGTCGGCGGCGGAATCACCGGCGCCGCCGTCGCCTATGCGCTGGGCGCGGCCGGGCATGGCGACGCGCTCCTGCTGGAGAGGAATTTTCCGGCAAGCGGCGCCACGGCCAAGGCCGCCGCGATCATTTCCGTGGCGCGAAGCGTCCCCGAGACCATACCCTACGTCAGGGAAACGCTGCGACAAATCGATTCGCTCGCCGCCGGCGATCCGGGTTCACTCGGGTTTTCCCGGGTGGGCGCGATCCATGCCGCGTCCACGCCGGACGGCGTCGAAACCCTGGATAAGACGCTCGGGATTTCGCGGAAATGCGGCGTCAACGGCCGGGAGCTGGAACCGGGACGGCTGCGGGCGGAACTGCCGTGGATGCGGGAGAAGACCGTCGCCAAAGCCTGTTTTTATGCCGACGAGAGTTTTGTCGACGCCTATCTTCTGACCACTGCCTATCTCGACGCGGCCAAGCGGCTGGGCGCCCGAATTGCGCCCATGTGCCCCGCTACCGGGATTCTCCCCCGGTCCGGGCGCGGATATGAAGTGAAGACCGGGCGCGGATCCTTTCATGCCCGGAACGTGGTCATCGCCGCCGGCGCCTGGAGCAACCTGTTGCTGGAATCCCTGGGCGCGTCCATTCCCTTTGCGCCGGTTCGAAGCCAGTATTGGATAACCGGCGTCGATCCGGAACTGTTTCCGCCCCGGCAGCCGATATGCATCCTTCCCGACGCGCGGGTCTATACCCGACCCGAACATGGCAGCCTCGTCATCGGCTGGCGCGAGCCGGAATGCGTTTACGTCGATCCCCGCGAGCTGCCGGCCGAGGTTTTCGCCCACCGCTTCGGCCGCGATCCGGAAGGATGGGAAAACTTCGAAGGTTGTGTGCGCCATCTGGAACCGTTTTTCCCCGCCATCGCCGACCAGGGTATTTCCCGTTATGTAGCCGGCTGTTCGACCTATACGCCGGACGGCTTGTTCAATGTGGGGGAAATTCCCGGTTTTCCCGGCCTGTACGCGGCCGCGGGCTGCTCCGGCATGGGCGTCGCGGCGTGCGGCGGCATCGGCCGGGCGGTGGCGGAATGCGTCGCCGAAGGCGTGACCGGACTTCCCTTGGGACCGTTTTCCCCGAACCGGTTCGGCGCGCGGGATGTTTTCTCCCGGGAGTTCATGCTTTCCTGCGCCAGCGCCAGATCGGCCAAGAAAACGGGTTGAAGGTCGACTTTTAACGAATTACTAACATTTTTCTAATAATTTACTCACGCGCGGCGGGTATCGATTGGCGTATCGAATTTGCGTGGCCGGCGGCGGAGTCGGCCATTTCACTCGACACAACAAGGAGAAACGCGTATGACACTGTCTATGGCAAAAAAGAACCTGGGCAAGGCGCTCCTCGGAGTTTCATGCTTGTTCGCATCGGCCTGTCTGGCCGGCGACGCGCTTCCGGCGTACCGCCAGCAGTCCGGCGTGGCGGGAAGCGTCAATTCGGTCGGTTCCGACACGCTGAACAACCTGATGGCCTACTGGGGCGAGGCGTTCATGGCGATCTACCCGAACGTAGCCGTGCAGGTGGAGGGCAAGGGATCGGCGACCGCGCCGCCCGCGCTGGCGGCGGGAGCGGCGCAGGTCGGCCCGATGTCGCGTCCCATGAAGGGGTCGGAAATCGACGATTTTGAAAAGGCGCGCGGCTTCAAGCCGACCGCGGTCGCGGTCGCCATCGACTGCGTCGCCGTTTACGTCAACAAGGACAACCCGATCAAGGGGCTGTCGCTCCCGCAGGTCGATGCCGTATTCTCCTCCACCCGCAAGCTGAACCATGCCGACGTGACCAACTGGGGGCAACTCGGCCTGACCGGCGAGTGGGCGAACAGGAACATCAGCATGTACGGCCGCAACGCCGCATCCGGCACCTACGCTTTCTTCAAGGAAAAGTCGATGGGCAACGGCGACTACAAGAATTCGGTCAAGGAACAGCCCGGCTCCGCCGCCGTCGTCAACGGCATCGCCGGCGACAAGGCCGGCATCGGCTACTCCGGCATCGGCTATCGGACCTCCGAGGTCCGCGCCCTTCCCATCGCCGCCAAGGACGGCGCCGCGTTCGTGGAACCCGAGTTCAAGAACGCCATCGACGGCAGCTACCCGCTGTCCCGCCTCCTGTACGTCTATATCCCCAAGGATCCCGCCCAGCCGCTTCCGGCGGCCACCCTGGAGTTCATGAAATTCATCCTGTCCAAAGAGGGGCAGGAACTCGTGGTGCGCGACGGCTACGGCCCCCTGCCGGCCGACGTCCTGCGGGAACAGTTGCAGTTGCTTGGCGCCAAGTAGCACAATGCCTTTTGACCGCCTTCCCCGATTATCGGGGAAGGCTTTAATTTGAAAATCAAGAGACTCGATCTCGATGCATATAACCGAAAACCAAGCCCGCCGGTTGAAGAAGCTGGCCGACAAATTGGCCGAGTGGGTGATCACCGTCGCCGGCGTCACGGTTATCGCGGCCATGTTCGCCATGCTCGCGTTGATCGTCCGCGAAGCCGCGCCGCTATTTTTCCCGGCGACGCAAAGGATGGTCGGCGCGGTTTCCCTGCCCGACGGCGTCGCCGCCCGCGACGTGGCCGCCCTGGGCGTCGAAGGCGATTTGTCGGAAAAAATGCGCGTCGCCGGCGTCATCCTCCGGGACGGACGGTGCGGTTTCGCCCGCCTGGACGACGGCGAGCCGAAAGGATTCGCCCTGGAACGGCTGCCCGAAGCGCCCGCTTCCGCGGCGATACTGTCCGTCGAAGTTCATGACAACGACAAGTTCTCCGTGCTCTGGGACGACGGAACGGCGTCGCTGTACGCCATGGAGGTGCGCTTCCCGGCCGGCGCCGACGGCAAGCCGGCCGCGGCGCATTCGTTCTATCCGGTTTTTCACCACCGGCCGGACCAAGCGGAGTGGACGAATTCGCCGCCGCTGTCGGCCCTGCTCCGCGGCGACGCGGCGGAGCACCGGGTGGTCGGGGTGTTCGCCGACGGAAGCGTGGCGGAGCGCCGGCTCGCTCCCGGCGCCGGGCTGCTCGGGCGAAGCAAGAGCGTCGCCAGCCAAAGAACCATTCGCATCGGCAGGGGCGGCGCGGTGACCGCCGCCGCCCTGAGCGACGACGGCATGCTTTACATGGGAACGAACGAGGGAAATTTGCTTTCGCTGGATCTTTCGGGAGACGCGGAAGGCGAAGCCGCTTCTGAGGTCACACCGGTTTTCCGCGATCGTCGTGCCATTTCCGCCCTCGTCTTCCTTAACGGCGGGTACGCCGTCGCCGTCGGCGACGCGTCCGGCGCGGTGTCGGTGTGGTTTCCGCGCCGCGAAAACGGGGAGTTCCGCCTTCGGCGGTCCGTCGACTGGCCGACCGGCGGCGGCGGCGTAAAAGCCATGGCGGTTTCCGGCCGCGATCGCGGGTTGGTCGCCCTTGACGACGCGGGGCGTTTGCGGTGGTTTTATTCCACGACCGGAAACGAGCTGCTGGAAATCCCCGCATCCAGGTCCCGGCCGGAACTGCCGGCCCTGAACGCGAGGGCCGACAACCTGGCGACGCTCCACGCCGACGGCGCGATCGTTTTTAGCCGCCTGGACAGCTCGTACCCCGAAGCGGGCTGGGCGGGGTTTTTCAAGCGGCTTCTTTACGAAGGTTACGAAACGGCGGCCTATGTCTGGCAGTCGACCGGGTCCGATGCCAGCGAGCCGAAGCTGTCGCTGATGCCGCTTGTTTGGGGCAGCGTCAAGGCGGCCGTCTTCGCGCTGCTCTTCGCGACGCCCATCGCGCTGGCCGCCGCCATGTACCTTTCGCAATTCGCCGCGCCGGCGTTCCGCGCCCGGCTCAAGCCGGCGGTGGAAATGCTGGCGGCGGTGCCTTCGGTGGTCATCGGCTTCATCGCCGCGCTGTGGCTGGCGCCGCTCATGGAGCGCTATTTGCGCTTTTTCGCCGGCGCTTCCCAATACGATCAGCGCAATTCCCTGGTCATCGCCATCGCCATGGGGTTCGCGGTCATTCCCACCGTCTTCTCCCTGGCCGAGGACGCCATCAGCGCGGTGCCGCCGGCGCTCTCGGCGGCGTCGCTGGCGTTGGGCGCATCGAAGTGGCAGACGGTGATCCGGGTGGTGGTGCCGACCGCCAGCCCCGGCATATTCACGGCGGTGATGCTCGGCTTCGGCCGGGCCGTCGGCGAGACGATGATCGTGCTCATGGCGGCGGGGAACACGCCTATCATCAGCCTCAGCCCCTTCAACGGCATGCGCACCCTGTCGGCGAACATCGCGGTGGAAATGCCGGAAGCTCCGGTCGGCGGCACCCTGTACCGCACCCTGTTCCTGTGCGCCCTCATCCTCTTCGTGTTGACCCTCGCCATCAACACCGCCGCCGAGGTGTTCCGCCACCGGCTGCGCAACCGCTACGGAAAGGTTTAGCATGGCACGGCGACGCGACGCGACGCGTTCCGACGGAAAGGCGTGGATTTTTCTGTCCTGGACGTCGCTGTTCCTCATCCTCGCCATGATGGGCGTTCTCGGCCTGCTCATCTGCGTCAACAGCTTCCGCGCGCTGTGGCCCAACCGTATCGAACAGGTGACGCTGGCGGACGGGAGCGTTTTCCTCGGCTTCCCGGTCAACGCCGACTTGTCGCCCGAAGGGTTGTCCAGGCTGCAGTACAAGGTGGCGAACCGCGAATTGAATTCGGGCGCCGATTTCCGCTGGGTGTACGCCAGGGACATCGTCTCCGCCGCCCGTCCGCCAGGCGCGGTCCTCGTCAACCGGGCGGAGAACGGTGATTTCCTCGGCCTTCCGGGACCGGGAGCGGATGGAAGTTTCGAAAAACCGGAACAACTGCGCGCCCGCCTCCGGTCGTACCGGGAACGCTGGAACGCCGGCGCCGAACCCCTGCGCCGGAAATTGGCCTCCCTCGGGGAGGACTGGCAACGCGTCCACCTATCCGCCCTCAAGGCGCAATACGCAATGGAGCGCGCGGCGGCGGCCCCGGCGAAGGAGGAATCGGCGAAAAGGCTGCGGGCGGAGCGGGAGCGGGAAAGCGCGGTCAAGGCGGAATCGGAAACGCTTATGGGCGAGTTCAACCGGATCAAGAACGATTTTTCCCGGGAAACCGCGGTTTTCGCGACCGCCGAGGGCGAAACCGTCGTTCTCCCCCTGTCGTCCATCGTGGACGCCTCCTGGCCGAACGCCATGACGGTCATGGAGCGGGCGGGCGCGTTCGCCGTGAACGTCTGGCGCCTGCTGACGCACTACCCGCGGGAGGCGAACACCGAGGGCGGAATCTACCCCGCCCTGTTCGGGACCGTCATGCTGGTCTTTCTCATGGCGGTTTCGGCCTTCCCCCTAGGCGTGGCGGCCGGGATCTACCTCCGCGAGTATGCGCACGACGGCATCCTGTCCCGAACGGCCAGGGTGGCGGTGAACAATCTCGCCGGCGTGCCGTCCATCGTCTACGGCATTTTCGGACTTGGCTTCTTCATCTACGGCATGGGCGGCGCGATCGACGACCTAATCTATCCGGAGCGGGTCGCCGCCGGCATCAACACCTACGGCGGCGGCGGCATCATCTGGTCGGCCCTGACCCTGGGCCTGCTGACGCTGCCGGTGGTCATCGTCGCTACCGAGGAGGCGCTGGCCACGGTGCCGTCCGAAATCCGCCAGGGTTCCCTGGCCCTGGGCGCGACCCGTTTCCAGACGCTGTGGCGCGTCATCCTGCCCATGGCCAGCCCCGGCATCCTCACCGGCTTCATCCTCGCCATGGCCCGCGCCGCAGGAGAGGTGGCGCCGCTCATGCTCACCGGCGCGGTGAAGTCGGCGCACAACCTGCCGCTGGACGGGAACTGGCCGTTCGTGCACCTGGAAAGAAAGTTCATGCACCTCGGCTTCCACATCTACGACATGGGCTTCCAGTCCCCGAACGTCGAGGCGTCGAAGCCGCTGGTGTACCTGACCGCCCTGGTGCTGCTTATTCTTGTTTTCGCGCTCAATTTCTCCGCCATCACCCTGCGCAAGCGGATGCGGGACAAATACGCGATGAAGGGATTCTGACCCGATGCGAAACGAAGATCACGCCGACGGCCCCATCGCCAGCGCGGCCGGCCTCAATTTCTTCTATGGCGAAAAACAGGCGCTGGTCGACATCAATCTCGACATCGCGCGCGGCCTGGCCACCGCCCTCATCGGCCCCTCGGGGTGCGGTAAATCGACCTTTCTCCGCTGCCTGAACCGGATGAACGACCTGGTCGACGGTTCCCGCGTCGAAGGAACGCTGACCCTGGACGGCGAGGACATAAACGCGCCCGGCGTGGACGTCATCGATTTGCGCCGCCGCGTGGGCATGGTGTTCCAGAAGCCGAATCCCTTTCCCAAAAGCATTTACGAGAACGTCGTCTACGGCCTGCGCATCGCCGGCGTCCGCGGCCGGGCGGAGCTGGACGCCGCCTGCGAACACAGCCTGCGCCGCTCCGCCCTGTGGGACGAAGTCAAGGACCGGCTCAGGGAGTCGGCCATGGGCCTGTCGGGCGGGCAGCACCAGCGGTTGTGCATCGCGCGGGCGGTGGCGGTGAAGCCGGAAATCATCCTCATGGACGAGCCCTGTTCCGCGCTCGATCCCCGCTCGACCGTGAAGATCGAAGATCTCATATCGGAGCTCAAGGGCGACTACACCATCGTCATCGTCACCCACAACATGCAGCAGGCGGCGCGGGTGTCCGACCGGACCGCCTTTTTCTACGAGGGAAAGCTTATGGAGGAGGGCGAGACGAAGAAGCTGTTCACCACCCCCGTCCGCAAGGAAACCGAGGACTATCTGACCGGGAGGTTTGGCTAATGTCGATACATCTGCACCGGGAAATGGAAAATCTCAATCGGGCGGCGCTGGAAATGTGCGCCCACGTGGAGCAGAACGTCCGGGACGCCGCCCGCGCCTTTCTCGGGCGCGACTGGGAACTGGCGCGCAAGGTGATCGACGCCGATCGCCATGTCGACCGGATGGAGATGGATCTGGCGGAAAACTGCCTCAAGACCCTCGCCCTGTACCAGCCGGTCGCCAGCGATCTGCGCTTCATCTTTTCGCTGTCCAAAATCTCGGGAATCCTCGAACGGATCGGCGATCTGGCGGAGAATCTCGCCCGCAAGGGAAAGTCCCTTTCCCAACTCGAACCGGTCGTCGTTCCGAAGGAACTTACCGACATGGCGGACCAAGCCAGGGCGATGCTGAAAGACAGCATCGACAGTTTCGTCGACCGGGACGCGATCAAGGCCCGGGACGTGATCAAGGCCGACGGCGCCGTCAACGCGGGCAAGCGGCTGGTCAGGAAAGCCGGCGAAGAGGCGATCCTGGAGAAGCCGGCCTTCTGCTCGCAGTGGCTCATCGTCATTTCCGCTTCCCGGAACGTCGAGCGCATGGCCGACATGGCGGCCAACATCGCCACGGAAGTCGTGTACAGCGTCGAGGGAAAAATGATCCGCCACGGATTCGACTGCGAATAGGGGCATGGAAAAAGGCGAAATATGCGTTCTCGTCGTCGAGGACGAGAGCGACATCAGAACCCTGATCCTTCACCATCTGCGCAAGGACGGCTATTCGGCCGTCGGCGCCGCGGACGGCGAGCAGGCGTTGAAGATCGCCGGGGAGCGCAATCCCCACCTGATCGTCCTGGATCTGATGCTTCCCGGGATGGACGGCATGGCGGTGTGCAGGAAGATACGCCAGGACCCGGAGCTGAAGACCACTCCCGTTCTCATGCTTACCGCGCGGGGCGGGGAGGAGGACATGGTTTCCGGACTGGAGGCCGGCGCCGACGATTACGTGATCAAGCCGTTCAGCAACCGGGTCCTCCTCGCCAGGATCCGTTCGCTTCTCCGGCGGGGCGGCGTCTTCGCCGACGAGAACGAGGAGGGGAAAACCCTGACCGTCGGCGAAATCCGGCTCGTGCCGGAATTGCGGGAGGTGACGGTCAACGGCAGGAAGGTGGACCTGACCGCCGGCGAATACAAGATGCTGCAGATATTGATGCGCCGTCCGGGTGTGGTGTTCACGCGCAACCAGCTTCTCGACCTGGTTCGCGGCGCGTTGCACGCCGTGACCGATCGCGCGGTGGACGTGCAGGTGGTGGGATTGCGAAGAAAGCTCGGGCGCGCCGGGCGCAAAATCGAGACGGTTCGGGGCGCCGGCTACCGGATCGTTTCGAAATGACCTTGCGCAGGCCGGCGCGGCGGCCGCGTTTCGCCGCGCGGGAAGCGCGCGAAAGGACGGAAAGATGGGCGGAGTGCGAATCCATATCGCGGTGATCGCGGCGGTGGTGTTGAGCGGGCTGGCCGCCATGCTTCCCCTGGCCTGGTCGGGCGCCGGCATTCTTTCCTCCTTCTATAACGAAATGACCGCCCGCGAACTGGAATCCGGCGCCAGACTGCTCGCGCTCGCCCTGCCCGCGGGGATTGACGGAAAAACGCGGGAGGAGCTGGGCGCGCTCGTCCGCGCGGCCAGGGCCGAGAGCCACGCCCGCTACACCCTGGTCCGCAAGGACGGGATCGTCGTCGCCGATTCCGACGAGGATGCCGAACGCATGGAAAACCACCTCAACCGCCCGGAGATCAAGGCGGCGCTCGCCGGCGAAACCGGGGTCGGAACCCGGTTGAGTCCGACCCTCGGGGCCGACTGGCTGTATGTGGCGACAAAACTCGCGGACGGGAACGTCATCCGCGCCGCCTCCGCCATGGAAGGGTTGAACAAACGGTTGGCGCAGTGGTGGACCAAGGCTTTGGCGCTGGTCGCCGGTTCCCTGGCCATTCTGTTGATCATGGCGCTGGTCGCGTCGCACTTGATCTCCAAACCGATCGCGGACGCCGCCGCCTGCGCCGAGCGCTACGCCGGAGGGGATTTCTCCTATCGGCTGCCGGCGACCGGGGCGGCCGAAATGCGCCGGCTCGCCGGATCCCTGAACTCCATGGCGGGCGAACTCGACGCCCGCTTCAAGCTGGTGGATCGTCAGCGGGAGGAAATGCGGGTGGTGTTCGACAACATGTCCGAGGGCGTTCTCGCCGTCGACGAGACTGGGCGCGTCATACTGGTCAACGGCGCCGCCCGGGCCATTCTAACCCTTCCGGAAAACGCCTACGGGTCGCCCATTGAAACCCTCTCCAGAAACGCCGACCTGCTGGACGCCATCCGGGAGACCGCGTCGTCGGACCGGCCTAGCGAGCGGGAGATCCGGGTCGAACACGAGGCGGCCCGGGAAGCGCTGGTGCAGGTGCACACCGCCAGAATACGCGAGGACGGGCGCAACGCCGGAGTCCTCGCGGCGCTGCGGGACGTCAGCCGGCTCCGGCAACTGGAAATCATGCGCCGCGACTTCGTCGCCAACGTGTCGCACGAGCTGCGGACCCCGATCACCGCCATCCAGGGCAGCCTTGAGACCATTCTGGACGAGCGCCCCGCCGGCGCCGAAAAGATTGCCGAATTCGTGGAGATGGCGCTCAGAAACACCAAGCGCATGGGCGCGATCATCGACGACCTGCTGTTTCTCGCCGGCATGGAATCGGGGCTGGGAAAGGAAGCCGAGAAGGTCGGCGTCAGTTCCGTCCTGCCCGCCGTCAACGAGGCGATCGTCCTTTGCGGGGAAGACGCCCGGTCGCGGAAAAACGTCATCGAAGTGGACTGCGACGCAAACCTGACCGCGGTCATGAATCCGCGGCTCGTCGTTCACGCCCTGGTCAATCTGCTGGACAACGCCATAAAGTACGGACCCGAAGGCGGGACCATCGCCGTCCAGGTCGCCCGGGACGGCGACCGGGTCAGGATAACCGTATCCGATCAGGGACCGGGCATCGCCCCCCGCCACCAGTCGCGGGTTTTCGAGCGCTTCTACCGGATGAATGGGGCGCCCCGGGTGAAAAAGGGTTCCGGCCTGGGGCTTGCCATCGTCAAGCACATCGCCATCGCCCAGGGCGGCGACATCAGGCTGGAAAGCGAAATCGGCGCCGGCAGCAGGTTCATTCTGAGCCTTCCCGGCGGCAAGTGACGGGTTTCGCGTTTCGCCAAATCCCGCATCATCCGCCGGAAGCAGCCGGCGATGAAACGAAAATGGTTGAATCCTTGCGGCACAGGCGTTTTTGTTTTTTTTGCAAAGCGGCGATTGGCGGTTAAATCGCCATTTTGCAAAACTTCAGTTGAAAGTCGACTATGGGGGTGAATTCGCCTTGAAGACGCGCGATAAAACCGTGGCCGCACTGGCCGCTATCGCCGTTCTTGCCTCCGCCGCGTTCACCCTCGCGGACGGAAGTCTCCACTTCCCTTCCCGAACGCTTTTCCATTTCCGTGAATGGCGGCACGCCCAGGAGTGGAAAGACAGATCGCTCTGGCTGCCCGATTACCGCGCGACGCTGGACGCCCTCGCGATCGAAGGCGTCGACGGCAACTTGTCGGGATTGACCTGGAACGGGGACACGAAAACGCTTTTCGCCGTCGTGAACCGCCCCGCCCGGATCGTGGAACTGTCAACCGGGGGAGAAACGCTGCGCATGATCGACCTCTTCGGCTTCGACGATCCCGAAGCCCTCGAATACATCGGCGACGGCCGCTTCATCGTGGCCGACGAACGGGTTCAGCGGCTGGTCAGCGTCGACATCGGCCCCGAAACGCGTGAAATACGCGCCGAGGGCTTGCAACGCCTCGCCATCGGCCAAGGGGCGGGCGGGAACAAGGGGCTTGAAGGCCTGGCATGGGACCCCGTGAACGGGAAACTGTACGTGGCAAAGGAGCGCGCTCCGGTCCGCATCTACGAAATCACCGGATTCCCGCACGATCCGAACATGACGCTGGACATAGAAGTGACCGGCAACCGGACCCGGGACGACCGGCTTTTCGTCAGCGACATCTCCGGTCTTTATTTCAACAGGCAATACCGGCACTTGCTGGCGCTCTCGCACGAATCGCGGCTGGTTATAGAAGTCGACGAAAGCGGCTGTCCCATAAGCAGCCTGTCGCTCGCCGGCGGACAGGGCTTAAGCCAATCCATCCCCCAGGCGGAGGGGATCGCGATGGACGACCGGAACAATCTCTACGTGGTGAGCGAACCCAACCTGTTTTACGTTTTCCGGAAGAAAACCGGCGAATAGCCGTTTGCCCGCCGTTTTGTGGAATTTCCGATTTAACCGAAGTTTCCTTGGTGTCTGAATTAGACTTTACTGGTTTCAGTTCGTAAACCCACCGCCTGTGGTGGCGTGATTCAAATAGGCTTTGTCGGTCCGACGAGAAATTTGTACACAGATCGACAGATC
>JAISXA010000047.1 GCA_031270685.1 Planctomycetota bacterium | reverse complement strand
CGCCAGCACGCGGTGCTTATTGAACGGAACGGCGTGTGCGGCATCAAGGATCTCGGATCCGTTAATGGAACCTACGTCAATGGAACGCGCATCCAGAATTCGATCCGCCTCGTCAATGGTGATATAATCCAGATCGCCGAATTCATTTTTGAATTCGCCGCCAGCGACGCCGCCTCGACCGTCATTTTCGAACCCGGCCTGATGCCCTCGCTTCGGCAACCTGCCGGACACGCTCCCGGCATTCCCAAACCGGATGCAACAGTCGATGCCGCCGTAGTTTCCGCGGCGCGGCCGCCGGCAGCCGAACCGCAACCAGCAACCGGGCCGGCGCCGAAATCGAAATCAAAAACGCAGCCTGAGCCCGATCCCAAGCCGGAACCGCAATCCAAATTCGTATTCGGCGCCAAACCGGAACCAACCGCCGAACCGGAACCGGCGTCATCCGAGCCTGAATCGGGATCTGAACCGAAACCGGCTTCCGACGCGGCTTCCCAGTCCGAATCCAATGAAGACGCATTCCTTACCGACGACAGCGGCGCGGACGACGATGACGGGGACGATCTGAATCCCGAATCGCCCAAGACCGTCGGCGCCGGCTACGCGGCAAAGTCCGGTCAGCCGTCCGATGACGATACGCCGGAAGCGTTGCCGACGAACGAGGATATTGCTGAAAAACGCGACGCCGCGCTCAACAAGGCGGCAGCGGAGGCCGGGCTGGTCGGTGAATTCGCCCCGGACGTCGAGGAGGATCCGCCGGCCGGCGCGGCGGAGGAGGAGCATAAGGCGGAGCGCTTGCCGCTGTCCCGCGAGTTGCGGAACCTGATCGAGGCGAGGCTGTCGCTCTATTCGTCCCTCGACAGGCTGGCGAACGCGCGGCAGGAGATGCTGGCGCGGCATCCCCAGATGCCTGAAGGGGTGAAAAGCGAACTCGCCCGCCAGGATCGGGAAATAACGAAAATGCCCACCGCGGAGCAGGCGAAAACCATGCGCGAGAAACGAATCGCCCGCCGGATCGACCTGGAGGAGAAGCGCAAAAAAGCCGCGGAAACGGGAGAAACTCCGCCGCCCAAGCCGTCGAAATTGATGCTGGAAGCGGAAAATCTCGCCGCCTCGCAGTGGTCGCTGATCGCCAAATCCGAAGAGGGGGCCCTCCCCCCGCTGCTGGAAAAGGCGCGCGAGTTGTGCAGGGACGAGCCACTGATGAAGGACTTGTCCGCGTCGGGGATCGACGCCGGCTTCATGATGGGAGGAGGCATATATTATCTCGCCCTCGAATCGCTCCTCGAAGCGGCCCAGAACGAGCGCAAGGCGGTCCGCGCGAAGCTGTCCAGCGCCGCGCCCGAAAAGAAGGGGGAGGGATTCCGGCTCTTCGGCAAACGCGCCTCCGACGAGGGGGACGAAGACGACGAAGAGGCGGAAAAGCCGCGCATCGATCCCGAACGCCTCAAGGAGGAGGAACAGGCGCTCGCCGCGCGCATCGCCGGAATCGCCCAGGAGTTGGCGGATCTCGAGAAGAAGCTCATCAGGGAATTCTGGGCCGTTTACCCCAAGGCGGCCCTCGCGCACATCCCCGAGTTCGATTCCATGCCCTGGTCGATCCGCGCCTTCCTGCGCCACGGCGCGGTGGGGCATGCGCCGTGGTGGCTGCCGGAGGAAATCCGCGGGCACGTATACCGCGACTGCAACGGGGACATACGCCCTTCCCTGGACTGTTCCGCCGAGGCGACGCACATCATGTACGCGGACGAGTATATCCGCGCGGTCGCGAACCACGCGTGCACGCCGGCGCTCGACGAAAACCTGGAACTAAATGAACGGAACTCCCCGAATTGGAAGGCCGACAAGGCGCTGCGCAAGCTGATCTTCTCCCGCTCGCAGCTTGCGCTTCTCGACGGCCTTCTCGGGAAAATCAAGGAAAAGGTCGGACGGCTTGAGGGCGAGCACGACCAGCTTGCCGAACAGGTTGGCAGGATTCTTCGCGGCGCGAAAAACGAAAAGCAGCAAAAGCGGGAACTGCAGCAGAAACAGCAGGCGATGAAGGTTGAAATGAACAAGCTCAACAAACTTTCCGAGAAAATCCGGACCCAAACCATCCTGCAGATGCGCGAAGCGGTCGTGGACACGGAAAAGCGCTTCGACGACGGCGAGCTCCCGCGGCCCCCCACGCGGTTCATCATCGAGCGCGAATGCGACGCGGTGCATAAAATCGCGCGTTTGCTCGCCAATCTCAAGGAGCGGTTCATGCCGCTGGTCGTCCGCGATTACAAGCCGGGCACCGACGCCCTGAACGACCGGACAAGCGTAAGCGCGGAAGTCGCGGATATCGAGCGGCGGGATCCGGCGGTGTTTCTGGAAACGCTCGTTCCCTCGAAACGCAAAAAGGACCGGGTGGATCTCAGGATCAGCCCCGGTATCGTCATCCTCCCGGCGGCCGGCATATTGTGCTATTCCTGGAATCCCAGGGGCGGGCCGGAAAACGGACGCCTCGCCATCCCCTCCTGCTTTATCCGGCAGCGGCTTCGGGAAAGGCAGCTGACCTACCTCTTCGCCGACTTCCGCTGGGACACCTCGAAGGCCGCTGCCGGCATGGACCTCATGACCTCCGACACCATCGTCGCCGCGTTCATGACCGTGCGCTGGGATTGGCGCAAGCGCTCCCGGGAAGCGAGGGAAAAGGGCCTGATTTTCAACGACCAGAACGACCGCACCAACTGGCGGCGCGTATACGAGGCCTATATCCAAACCGCCATGGACTCGGGGAAAAAACTATACAACCGCAATTACGATTTCTATGAACGCGTCATCGGCAAGTACTTCGACCTTCCGGAGGGACAGACGCTGCTGAAGAAGTAGGTAGCGGGGCGGTCCGGTGCGCCGGCGCCCCGGGAAATACGCGCATACCACCTTTTACAGGAGAACGCATTGAAAAAGATTTTGCACCTTGCCGCGCTTTTCGCGCTCCTCGCCGGTTCCGTCGCCGCCCTGGACCTGGGCGATGGCGCTCCGGACATTTCGCCGGCGAAATGGATCACCGGCAACGAAGCCGACCCGACCAAACCGGACGACAGGACGATCTATCTGGTCGAGGTTTGGTCCACCACCTGTCCGCCCTGCGTCCGCAGCATATCGATCCTCAACGATCTGCAGAAGCGTTACCAGGCGGACGGGCTGAAGATCGTTTCATTCACCACCGACGAGGAATCCATGATCTTGCCGTTCCTGGAACAGCACCCGATGGAGTATTCCTCATTCGTCGACCAGGAAGGCGAAACCTTCATTAAGTACATGGCGGCCGACAACCGCAACACCATTCCCCACGCCTTCCTGTTCGACCGTTCCGGCCGGCTGGTATGGATCGGCAATCCGCTGGACAACCTGGAAGACAGGATCAAGCAGGTTTTGGACGGCTCGCTGAACGGGGACAAGGCGCTGGAGGTTCGCTCCGCCCGCGACAACCTCCAGGCCGCGTACGAGGAGCAGAACATCGACCGCATGCTTTCCGCGCTCGGCGACCTCGAGGCTCTCGAACCCGCGAACCCGCAGTACTACCTGATCCACCATCGGCTCCTGAGCCAGTTCGGGGACGGCACGGAGGATGTCGACGGGTTGCTCAAGACCTGGTTCGACAGCGCGCGCGACAACTCCGAATCGCTGGTCGTCCTCGCCATGGTGGCGATCGGGCAGGAAGCGCCCGACCAGCGTAATTATCAACTCGCCCTCGACGCGGCGAAACGCGCGTTTTCCCTCGACTTCGAAGCCGGCCTTGCCCTCGTCGAAGTGTATAAGGAACTCGGAAGACTCGACCTCTCCATCGCGACGCTGGACAAGATGATGGAGCTGGGCGCTCCCGGGGAGCGGGAACGCGTTCAGACGGTTCGGGACTTTTACCAAAAGGCGCTTGAGTTGGGCAAGCAACAGACCGGTTTGGAATAAGAAGGCTTTGGCTACCGACTTTTAAAGGAAATCGGGCCAACCGCCGCCCGATTTCCTTTAAAGATTCAACCGCAGTCGTTTCAATGAGTTGTTTTCATCAACTCGACCCCAACCGGCGATCTGATACAACCGCGCCTCAATCCCGGTTGCGTCAAGAAGCGGTTTGTTTTCGACTACACCATACGACTGGTTTGTCCCCTGCTACTGTACCCCCGTTCCGGAGAAGAACATCAATGGCAAACAATTCCCCGCATTCGACAGACCACGGCAAATTGGCATTCTCCGGCTTGACGGTTGCCGAGGTCGAGGAAAGCCGCCACCGGCATGGGGCGAATATTCTCACCCCGCCGCCGCGCGATCCGTGGTGGAAGCTGTATCTGGAAAAATTCGAGGATCCCATTATCCGCGTTCTTTTGGTGGCCGCCGTCATCGCCATCG
>JAISXA010000032.1 GCA_031270685.1 Planctomycetota bacterium | reverse complement strand
CTTATAGCGATGACAAGGCTGGCTACCGGTCTGGTTGGGCTATGCCTTGACCGGACAGGATTCGCACCTGTTGGACGACTACGTCACGTTTCCGAAAGAACACCTCCCTTCTTCCCCGTGACCCGGCCTTGCCTGGTCACACTGGTGAACGCTTGCAACTGCTGGACCTGGGCACGTGGCTTGGTTCTGTTGCAACGTTTTTCGTCCCTGGCTCTTGTGCGAATTTGCTCGTTGTTTGCCGGCAGGCTTTGCCCAACGTCCCCTATTTGTCGGCCTAGGAATTGTTGGAGCCGCCTTCGCGCGAGCCGGATATTTTTAAAATGGGATAGAGGAATTCCCGCATCTCCGGGAGTGGTATGACGGCGCCGATGATATAGAATGTGCCACCGGCGAGAATACAGGGAATTGCCGTCCTTTCCAGCAGTTTCGGGAATTCCGGCTCGTACGGGATGCTGTTGCGGTAAAGCCAGGTCAGAACACCGAGCGCGACGGCCGTCCCAAGCATCCGTAGTGTTGTGTGGCCGAGCTCCGTCAATTGACCGCTTGCAAACTCTTCGTTCAAAAACCGCCCAAGGCTCCTACGCAAACCCCAAACCAAAAGAACGGCGTCGACGATGGCGGTGATCATGGTGGCCAGGGCGAGGCCGGCCTCGTTCAGGCGCATACCGCGCGGGAAGGCGGAGGGATCGATATCCCAATGCCGAAGGTATTCCGGGAAGTGCGCGAGGAAAGGATCGGTCGCGTTGATCAGGGTGAGATTCAGGATCAGATTCAGCACCACCATGGCGGCGGCGATTTTCACCGGATAGGAATAATCGCCTTTGGCGTAAAAGACGCGCACGATGATCTGGCGCAACGAATAAAAGATCAGGCCGCCACAATACAAGGACATGGACAGCGAAGAGCGGTAGACGGCGGCGTGATCGAACGCCAGGTCGGGCCGCTGGCAGGTGAGCCTGACGATTGGATCGGAAAGCGCGATAAGCGCCGCGCTCGCCGGAAGAATCAGGTACATGGACATGCGCATGGACCGGACCAGGCAGGTCAACAGCCGTTTGTCGTCCCCATTGCCGGCGGCGCTAGAAAATTCCGGGAAAGCGATCGTGGCGATGGAGACGCCGAACACGCCCAGCGGGAGCTGCATATAGCGAAAACCGATTTCCAGATAGGTCATCGCCCCCGGGGACGACAACGAAAGCGAACCCGCGATGAGGCTGTCGACAAATGCGTTGATCTGCACCAGTCCCAAACCGGCCGCGGCGGGTATAAAGGCGGAAAGAGCCGTTCTTATGCCGTGATGGTCGAAGGATAATTTCGGACGCAAGCAAATACCCAATGCGCCGACAGCCGGCAATTGAACGACAACCTCGATCAGGCCGGCAACAAGAACGGAAACCGCGACCACATATGCGTCGTTCGGGGAAAGATTGCCGAGATCCCCGGCGCAACGGACAAAATACACGTACAGGAAACCGCCGATGAAGCCTAGATTGAGAACGATGGGGAGGGCGGCGGGAAGCGCGAAGCGGTGGAGCCCCTGGAGCATCCCTCCCAGCAGCGCGGCGATGCATATAAGAGGCATGAAGGGAAACAACGCGGCGGTGAGCCGGAGCGTGAGCGACAACTCCCGGGAGGGGCTGGTCGTCGCGTCGAGGACAAGGCAGACCAGCACGCCGGCGATGGTGAGCAGCGAACAGACAAGCGTCAGGAAGGTCAGCGCCTGGCTGGCGAAAACCGATGCGGACTCCCCGCCCTTCTTCTCGTTCTCGCGCACGAAAACCGGGATAAAGGCGGCCGACAACGCGCCTTCGCCAAGAAGGTTGCGGAACAGGTTGGGAATGCGGAAGGCGAATATCAGCGCGTCCGACACCCAACGCATCGAAGCGAAAACATGCACGAGAAGGACCAGCCGCAGAAAGCCCAACACCCGGCTGATCATGGTCATGGCGCTGATCAGCCATGTCGACCGGACGCTCCTGGTTCCCGCCTCGGCCTCGGTCATTCGTTCGGTGCCCGTTTGGTTTTCCGTCAATCCGCCATCCCCGTATCGCGGCCGTAGCGATTCGTCGCCAGTCGATCGTCCCCCGGCCTCAATTCGGCGACCCGCTCGACAAATCATAGGTCCAGTTGGATGCGTCCCGCAGATTCGAGGGAACATAGTCGTCGTCGTTGAAAAACAGCGCGGTCTCCCGGGCGGCTGACAAGAGGGAGTCGCTGGCGTGAACCAGGTTGAAGTTCTGGCTCATGCCGTAATCGCCGCGTATGGTTCCCGGTTCGGCCGCCCTTCCCAATGTTTTACCTATCATCTTTCGGACAACCGCCACCGCGTCCCTGCCTTCAAGCGCGATAAGCACCACCGGCGCCGAGGTGATGAAATCGACAAGCGAGGAGTAAAAGGGTTTGTCCCGATGCTCGGCATAATGCTCCTCGGCAGTCCGGCGAGGAACCATCGTCTTGCGCATGGCGACGACGGCCAATCCCTTTTCCTCGAAACGCGAAACAATTTTACCCGTCAATCCGCGCGCGACCGCATCCGGCTTGATTATAATCAGTGTTTTTTCGAGCGGCATGGAATTCCCTTCCCTGATCACGTCGCACCGAACCGACGAATCCGGTCGACAATAACGCGGGCAAGCGCCTCCTTGGCGACCACGCCCAGGTCCAAAGCCTCCCCGTCGCGAAACAAGAGCAACGCCCTGATTTCCCCGGTTCCAAAGGAATCCGTCGTATTGGACACAATCATGTCGAGGTCTTTTTCCCGCAGCTTGCGGAGCGCTTCGCCACGATTCTGCGCCACATCGAGGGAAAATCCGCAGATAAATCTGCCCTGGCGAAAACCACTCGCGGCGACCTCGAGGAGAATGTCCGGGGTGCGCCGAAGCCGCAAAAAGAAATCGCCGTCTTTTTTTCTGAGTTTTTCCCGCAGCGTCCCGGCCGGCGTATAGTCGGCGACCGCCGCGGCCATCACCAAGGCATCCGCGCAGGGCAAGTTTTTGACAACCGCGTCGCGCATATTCTCGGCGGAGCGCGCCTGGACGACCATCGCTCCGGCAGGAGGCGCGGCGGTCCCCGGTCCAAGAACCAGAAGCGGGGTGCCGCCAGCCGCCATAACCTCTTCCGCGACGGCAATGCCCATCCTCCCGGAGGAGCGGTTGGTCAAATACCGAACCGGATCGATATCCTCCGCCGTGGGGCCCGCCGTCACCACAACCCTCGGCCGGGAGGCGTCCGCGAAATTCCCCGCCAGATTGGAATCCCGCATGCAAGCTTCCCGTCCGCCGCAAAAAAGGCAATTCGCCGACGCTCCGGCGCGCCCGATTGATACGGACATTATGCCGCGCCCGCCGTTCATTGCAAGCCCCAGTTGCAAAAGTTCCGCCTTCCCCTATCATTTAGGCGCGGGATGGGCAAGCGGATAAAGGTACGGGACCGCGCGGCAAGCGGTGGAACAAGCGCCCGCTTGCGAAAGCGGGGTGATCTTCAGCTAGCGGGAGACGCGATGTTGGCGGTCGACGCGGGAAACAGCAATACTCGCTTTGTCCGGTTCGCCGACGGGACAATCCAGGCGCGCAGAACGCTGCCGACGGCGGAACTGGTGGCGGAAGCCGCCGTCGACGCTCTCGCCGCCATAGGCGTCGACGCCGCCGGCTCGCAGCTGTGGATCGCGACGGTCGTGCCTTCCGCGACGAAAACGCTGGTTGCGGCGGCCGCGGCGGCGCGAATGAACGCAAGAATCATTGTTCCAGGCGTTGACGAAATAATACCGCATGACTTGCTTGCCCCGGAATCCACAGGCGTCGATCGTTTGCTTTCGGCGCGCGCGGCGGGAACGTTGACGGGGGACAAGCGGGATTACCTGATCATCCAGTGCGGCAGCGCGGCGACGGTCGACCTGGTCGAGGGCGGTGTTTTCCGGGGCGGATTCATTCTTCCCGGCCCGAAGCTGTGGCTGTCGGCGATGGGAAAGGCGGCGCAATTACCCGATCTTTCCGACGCGGAATTGGATTGGGAGACGGGAGAGCCCGGGAGATCGACGCGCGAGGCGCTGTTGCACGGAGTCGCCGCCGGTCTGCCCGGCGCCGTGTCCAACGCCGCGCGATTACTCGGGGGGGGGACGCCAAAGCCGGCCGTCGTGACCGGGGGCTGGGGAGAATACATGGCCAGACAGCTTGGATCCAATTCCGTTTACTTCCCCGATCTCGTCCTACTGGGAATTCATTCATTCGCCGCGTCCATGGTGGTGTGAATCTCCATCGCCCGCTGGATGGGAGCGCGGAAAACCTGCCCGCCAGGAATCCGGTCCCGACCACCCCGTCGCCCGCGGATCGTAGCTAGTTTCATAAAGCCGCCGATTACGACCGCTGGCGCGTGGTCGACGGAACGCTGGCGTGCGACCTGGGCGGCACGACGCTCGAGACTTACTCCCGCTTCGCGGAGTCGAAGGCGCTGCCCGCCGCCACCGGGACCGGGTTCTTCCATACCCGCTGCCGCGGTTCCGACGGCGTATGGGCGTACGGCAAGGCATGGGCGACCGAGGAGGACGTTCTAAGGCTGGACACCGTGGTGTCGGCCGGGCCGGTCGCGGCGGGCGTCGCGGCCCGGGCGCCCGCCTTCCGCCAGCAGCTGCCGGTCATGAACGGCCGCCCGATGCATTCGCCGTACGCGCGGACCGCGATCGGGGAATACGGCACCATGTTTTCCACCTACACCTCCAGCCGCGACGGCCGGCGGCTCCTGCATCCCACGCCAATAACCAATAATCCCGATTACAAGACGCCCGACCCGGTGCGCATGGACGCCTTCCGCGGCGTCGAGCTGCAGCTGTACGGCGCGGGCGACATGGCGCCCGAGAGCGTGGCCGCGATCAACGCGCCGATGCGGACCATCCTCGACCAGCTGAAGACGCTCGACGGCCACAGCGCCGCCGCGACGCCGAAGTACCGGCTGATGAAGCTCGAGCACGGCAT
>JAISXA010000188.1 GCA_031270685.1 Planctomycetota bacterium | reverse complement strand
GCGTTCACGCCGTGGGAGTGGCACGCGCCGCTTAAGAAGCTTGCCGAAAGCCTGGGCCTGGAATTCTTCTCCACGCCGTTCGACGCGACGGCGGTCGATTTCCTGGAGGATCTCGGCGTGCAAGCGTACAAGATCGCCTCCTTCGAGCTGGTCGACATCCCGCTCCTCGGGAAGGTCGCGGCGACCGGCAAGCCGGTCGTCATGTCCACCGGCATGGCGACGCTCGCCGAAATCGACGAAGCGGTGACTACCCTGCGGAAGGGCGGGGCTGGGCCGTTGACGCTCCTCAAATGCACCAGCGCCTATCCCGCGCCGCCCGGGGACGCGAACCTGCGGACCATTCCCGCCATGGCCGAACTGTTCCACTGCCGGGCCGGCCTTTCCGACCATACCATGGGTTCGGCCGCCGCGATCGCCGCCGTGGCGCTTGGGGCGGCGATGATCGAAAAGCACTTCACCCTGTCGCGGGCCGACGGCGGGCCGGACGGGGCGTTTTCCATGGAGCCGGACGAATTCGGGCGCATGGCGGCGGATATCCGGACGGCCGAGGCCGCGCTTGGCCGGGTCTGCTTCGAGCCGGCCGACGGCGAGCGCGCGAGCCGCGTCTTCCGGAGCTCCCTGTTCGTGGCCGAGGATGTCGCGGCGGGGGAGGTTTTCACCCCGCGCAACGTCCGTTCCGTCCGTCCGGGATGCGGACTGCATACCCGGCATCTTCCCGAGGTCATCGGCCTAAAGGCGGCCGTCGCCGTCGCCAAGGGTACTCCGCTGGACTGGGGAATGATTCAATTCCACGCCGGCGGGCGAAAATGATCCGCCCCGGCATGGCCGCGACGATGCGGTCGCGGCTTGCGCCGCCGCCGATTCGCGGGCCGACAAGGGGACATGGCTAGAACTTTTTCTAGGCGCAATAGCGTATCTGCTTCAAGTATTGCCTCATGCCAATAAATCCATAGCATCTTTATTGTAAAAACGATCGTATTCGCCAAATTGAGAAATATAAGCACGAGCTTCCTCGCGCGTGAAACGGGGGTACGCGCCGATCCGTCTCAAGCCCGATTCAGCATAGCCGTGCCGGAAAAGATGGCGATCAAGATATGCCGACATGCGGTGTTCCAGCTTTTTGAAGTCGCTATCGATAAGCGCGCCGCCCCGTTTTTCCATAAGGCCGCTGATCGGCTCCACCCCGGCGATATCGATGACCGAAGTCCACGAGCGGTACTCCTTTGATATTCGTGGTTATCAAAATATGGCGGAGAGAGAGGGATTCGAACCCCCGTGGGCTTGCGCCCAAACGGTTTTCAAGACCGTCGCCTTAGACCGCTCGGCCATCTCTCCGCGCGTGATTATGCCGTATACTTGATGGTTTATTCATAAACTATCCCTTATCGGCATACGTGGCCAGAACGTTTACCTGAGCACTAGCGCTCCCCGGCGACCGCGTCCAACACCGCGCCGGCGACGAAGATGGGGCATTCCGCGCGCACGGCAAGGGCGACCCCGTCCGACGGACGGCAATCCACGACCGTTTCCATTCCGTCCCGTTCCAGCACGATGAAACCATAATAGGTGCCGTTACCATCGCCGTCCTCCTTAAGGGCGGAGACGGCCATCCGGGCGACGCGCGCGCCGAGCGCCTCGACCATCGACTGCATGAGGTCGTGCGTCATGGGCCTGGTCATCGCCTCGCCGTGTACGCGGCGGTTGATCGCCAGCGCCTCGCACAGGCCGATATGCAGCATGAGGGTGCGTACGCCCCGCTTTTCGCGCAGGACGATCACTTGCGGGCTCGTGAGGGCGTCGGTCATCATGAGAATCTGCGCAAGCTCGCATTCGATCCATTCCGATTGGTCCGGCTCATTCCACACGGCATGCCCTCTCGCGACGCAAAATACTAGGAACCGGTAGCCAGACGAAACTCGCGCCCCCTCTGCCACTGCTCGTCAAGCGTCAACGCGAGAAGCCCGGCCTTGCATGCCTGCTGCAGCGCCGCGGTCACCGACGGATCATAAAGCCGGCCGGATTTGTCGACGATGCCCTGCACGGCATCATCCAGACCCTGGATGTCGTCGCCGCGCGCGGGACTGCAGACGCTTTCGAGATCGCGCGCCGCCTGGAATATCCGGACCCCGAACGGGACGTCGCCGCCGGACAGCCCCGCCGGGCCGGAGCCGTCGTATTTTTCGCGTTGGAACTTGATCGTATCCTCGATCTCGGCAAAAAACGGCTCGTTCGCCAACAATCTCGCGGCGTCGTCCGGCGCAGTCGCCTCGCGCGACGCGTACGCGAGATCCGCATAATTGTAAAGAATCCCGGCCAATTGCAGGTTCTCCAGCTCGGCGGATTTCAATTTGAGCGCCTTGCCGATCGCGACCATGTAGGCGGCGATTTGAGTGTTCTGCGCGGTGGTTCCGGGCCTGGAGGCGTCGGCGACCTCCAGCATCAGCCGCAGGGCGGACCGTGTGTATTCAAGGCCGACCTGTCGGGAGGCGATGTGCGAAAGGACCAGCCCGATCTGGTCGGCCATCGCCGCCGCCAGCTCGAGTTCCTGTTCGTTGAAGGAAACGGCCGGGTCGTCCCCCGCGATGTAGAGAACGCCTTGCAGATCGCCGGACAGCGCCAGGGGCGCGCAGATCACGGCGTGGATGTTGTGCTTCATAACCGATTCGTTGGAGGAAAACCGGTCGTCGCGCATCGCATCCGTGACTAGAAGGGCGCGCTTGTCCTGCATCACCTTGCGGATGATGGTGCGGGACAACTGTCCGGAGCGGCCCTTGGGGATGTAGGATCCGAGCGTCACCACCCCCCCCTGCTCCAGGTCGCGGCCGAAAAGATAGCTTCCGTCGGCATGGAAGCTCTCGGCGATGAAGGTCAGCGCCTTGCGGATCAGGCTTTCCTCGGACTCCTCGCTCGCCGCCAGCCGGGAAAACCGGTATAGGGCGCGCAAATGCTGCTCCGACGAGGCGTCCCACCCGCCGACGTTGACGGAGGTCAGGTCCTCGAGCCGCAATTCGTAGAAGTCTCCCAGTTCTTCCTCGGAAAACTCGAGAGCCGGCGAGGACTGGTCCGCGCTCGTTGCCTCGAAGGTCATGATGGTGCCGCCGATCTGGATGCGGTCACCGTCCCTGAGCATCTCCTCGCTGATCCTGGCGTCGTTGACGAAGGACCCATTCCGCGAATCGAGATCGCGGATAAAGCACATTTCGCCTATGCGGAACAGCTCGGCGTGGCGGCGCGACGCCCCCTTGTCCTGCAGGGGAACGTCGCAGGCGGCGTCGCGGCCCACAATCAGCGGCTCTCCGCGGATGGCGAAGGTCTGCCCCTGGGTGGGACCGTTTCTTATGCGTATACCAACCATGGTTCGTATCCTTTGACCAATGTCCCGGATCCTGCGGCGTCATCCCACATCCCCGCCGCCGATTTTTCCGGCGCGGGAAGCGTTGCGGCAATTGTGCCCGATAGCGGGGAAAAGGCAAGGGTTTTACCGGCCCACGACCGTAAATATCCATGGACAACAGTCTTCAGGAATGGAATAATGCCACACGGATTCCGGCGGACGCCTCCGCCGCGACGCCAAAGGCGCTGAACAGGAATTCAACGTGAACTCCAATCAGGAATACGTGGGCAGGCTGGCTCCGGCCCCGACCGGCGCGCTCCACGTCGGCAACGCGCGCACCTTTCTC
>JAISXA010000233.1 GCA_031270685.1 Planctomycetota bacterium | reverse complement strand
GGGCCCGCCCGGAACGCCGGGACTTCACCTCCTCAGAACACCATTTGACGAGATCCGCGAGCGAACTGTGGAACATTTCTTTCCTTTTTTCGATGTGATCGAGCATCATCCGGCGCTCCGCCTCCGGAACATCGTTTTGCTTCCCGGCGTTGGCGTGATTCGTCAGCGCCTTTTTCAATTCGCCGCCGGCATGGTTAGTCAGAATGCTTGTGCCGCAGGTAGAGAGGATTATTTCCATGTTCGCTTCTTCGTTTGGACGCCGTATTCGGTTTAGCCGCTTTGCCTTCCCAATTCCGATTTCCAGAGAAGCTTCCCGATTTCCTTGCCGCCATTCGCCAACGAGTCGATGGCCAGGCGAAGATGATCAGCGGTGTTGCCCGTGACGTCTTCGCGCCCATCCCAGACGCCGACGATGCGGAAGTCGTCGCCGGCGAATTGTACGATGCGGAAGCGCAGCGGGGAGGTTTTCCTCGGATTTATGCCGCCGAGAGGCTTACCGCACTCCTTAAAGGCGCCCTCGGCCAGCGTATCGGCCACGACCTTGCGCAAATCCTCGGCGGACGACGCCTTCCGGTCGAGAAGCGCGTAGCGGAGCCTGGAGCCCTTGACGACCGCGCCGGCCTCCTCCTTGAACTTTTCCGGGTTCTCCGGCTGGCCATCCCAGCGGAAATTGCCGCCGCCGCGCGTACCCCGGAGCCCGAGAGCGCCCAACAACAGCCACGCCTTGACGGCGCGGTTAAACGCGGCTTCCCGCCCCTGGTCAAGTCCGCCCAACCGCGTGGAGAGGAGCAGGGCGAAAGACGTTCCTGGCCGAAAAGACATTTTTTTGGCATCTCTATCGCGCTTATGCGGGAGCGTGGGGCACGTGAAATCCCCCGGCTTGGCATCCATCCTGACGCGCACGATCACTTTCGAAGCCTTCGGTTCCTTCTCGTGGATTCCGCCGAAGACGTCCCGCTCCTCGTCGGGAGTGCCGCCCAGGGCGCGGAACCACCAGCGCAGTTGTCCGCGAATGGAGGCGGGCCGGATTTCCGGAGCGCCTTTATCGGAGCAGTCGGCGCCGCGGCAGAAACAGGGCGTGATAAAGGTAATCTTGAAGGTCTTTTTCATGGCAGCTCCAGGTGAAACTTCTCCGCCAAATATTTCATCGCCTTGCGCTGATCCTTGCCGGAAGGATTTCTGTGGATGGCCGCTTCCAGCAGCGAACGCTGATAAACCGCGCCTTGGCCGGGAGTGGTCGGCCAGTACTGTTCCTCGTGTTTGTATTTATTCAGACTGGCGGCGAAAATTTGCTCGTTCATGGCCATAAAGCCCTTGACCAGGTCCGCGTCCGGGCTAGCCGCTTCCGCTTCCCGCGCGGACGCCTCCTTCTCCCGCGCCGCTTCCCGTCCTTCACGAAACAACTTTTCGTATTCGGGAGTTACATCCGCGAACCAGCCGTAACCGGCCGCGGTTTTCGCGCCAATGCCGTTTTCGGCAAGCGCCGTCTTCAACCAGCCCTCGGCCAAATCCAGCAGCTTCGCGTCCCCGTCCATGCCGTTCAGCAGAACCGGAAAGGCGAAAACCGCGCCGCGCTCGACGGCGGGGAAATAGACGAGGGTCGGGTTTTCCGTTTTGGCGGCTTCTTCCCGTCCGCCGTAGTAATTGGGATAATGGACGTTGACGATATCGACAACGATTTCCGCCTTTTCGACCGGCATGGCCTGAATGAAAGTCACGGCGCCTTTTCGATTCCTGGGTTTTTCGTCCGGGCGGGCGAAGCATCCCAATTCCCCTCCCTTATCCCAGTCGCTTTCCGCCGCGCCGAAGACGCGGACGAATGTCTCGAGGCGGTCCCGGTTTCGCGCCAGATCCGCATGGGCGGCGGCTCGGGCGACGCCTTTGACGGCGGAACCGGGAATCAACGGCAGACCGAAAAGGCGGTCAAGGTTGATCCCCGCGTTCTGGATCAAACCGTCGGCGAGATTGATCGCCAGCCGGCCCTCCAGTTCCGCCCAGACGATACGCAGGCGTCGGGCGTCGTAATTGTCGGCCAGCAAGGCGAGGAAGCGGTTGCTATGGTTTTCCCGGCATTTCTCCAGGCCGGAACCGACCCTGGTGGATGCCAGCGCCTTGCATACCATGGCGGCGGCGCTCATTCCGCCCGCATTGGCCCCCCGAACCTTCGACTTCTGCCGCCACTTCTGTTCAAGCAGGGCCCGGCCGTTCGAGGCGACGCGCATGAGCGACCAGAACGAGGCGCCGTCCTCCCTGACGGCGTCTCCCCAATTTTTCGGCACGGCGAATTTGTCAAGCAGCAGGGAGCGGTTTTCGATTTTTTCCCCCCAGGCGCCGACGGTGTCGGCGTACTCCTTGGTCATCGGGATTTGCGACATGTTATCCTTTCCTGTAGAAGCGGCGAGCGTAATTCAGCCACGCCATCGCTTCGGCGGTGACCAGCTTCAGCTTCGCGGAATCGGCGTCGACCAGATGCTTCAGCAATTTCCCCGTGTCCTGACAATCCGGCGGGACCAGCGCAATCTCCGGATCGGCGAGGTGGGAGGCCAGCGCGTCGATCACGACTTTGTAACCGGTATTCTTATCGTCAAAGGCGTAGGCGCCGACGGCGAGCAGGCCGTGGTTCATGATCAGCGTCGGGATGTTTTTGACGACATCGCCCTCGTTGCGGCCGGCCGGATTCCCCATCGCCGCCGCTTGCAGCGCATTCCTGGCCCGGATCTGTTCGCGGTTTTTCATGACGGTTCATCCTCCTTCGCAAGCCTCACGGCGCAGAACCCCAGTCCCGTGGTCCCGTCGCCGCCGAACTGGAGCAAACGTTCCTTCTCCTCAAGATGGCGGAAAAGCGCATTGTCCCCCCGCTCCGGACGAAGCGCCGTGATCGGAGCGTAAAACAACGCTTCGCTCGGCACGGTCTCCGTATTGAAAAGCGCTTTATCCACCACCGTCCCGGTATCCGGGTCGATCCGGTTATGGTGCTGCACCTGGCAGGCGTTGAGGGTGAAATGCGAAAAGTCGCCGTCGGAAAGCAGGACCATGCGGTCTTTCGCCTCCCTCAGCACGGCATCGTCGAGCAGCGTCGAAAGATGCCCCGCCCATTCCCCCGGGAATCCCCCTTTCGCCGCGAACACGTATTCCTCCAGCGCGACCTTGTTCCCGCCGAGTTTTATCGAATCCCCGGCAAGACAGCCCTCGTCCCCGATATTCGGGACGTCCAGGGGAAGCTCCCCGTCGCGGACATACCGGGAAAGCGCCAGCGGACAGGTCGCGAGCGCGAACGACCCCTTGGCGGAACGCAACGGAAAAGCGAGCAGCCGCGCTTCGCCGAAGCCGAGCGCGCCGGCGCGGGCGGTGTTGTTTTCATTCCCCGTGCTCCCCTCGAGCCCAAACAGCGTTTCAACCTCTTGGTTCAGTCCTTCCGCGTCGCGGTCGGCGTAATCGCGCAACACCCCCTTCACCGCGCTGCCGGGGATGACGGGAAAGCCGGTATGGCGCTCGCGGATGACCGGCTGGTCGACCGCGCCGACGGACGAACCCGCACCGACATGCAGCGGAGTGCGGGTGAACAGAACCAGAATTCGGGTTTTCATCGGGTTTCCTTTGCAAAAAGTAGGTTCATGCGACAATTGCCGGCCCGCGGCGTTTTCAACCTGATCCCTCCACCGACGAACAGACGCCGATGCCGAAACCTTTCTCGCCGAACCGGTCGCTGTACGGCTTGAAGTTCAGCCGATCGGCGAGCAGTTGGGCGTTTTCGGCGGCGCCGCAGTCGAAGACGTAGCAGGAACCGGCGGGAACGGCGAGCAGGGTCGGTTTCGGACCGTTCCGCAAATCCCAGCCGGAAAAGGCAAGCGGTTTGCCGACGCGGGCGGCGGTCAGTGTGGCGAATCGGCAATCCTTCAGCATGACCCTGCCCGGCTCCGTTTTTTCAGCCCCGGGGATTTTGCGGGAATCGGCGCACCAGCCGGGAAGCCAGCCGGCGAGAAACACCGCCGGCGCAAGCAGCGTCCAGCGCAGCTGCCGGGACGTGATCCGGGGCGGTTCGATCCAGGAAAAATCGGCTTTGAGCAAACGGACCACGCCTTGCTGGCCGCCAATTAGCAGTTCCCGCGGAACGCCGAACTTTTCGAAAACGTCGATCGCGCCGGGGTCGCCTTTGGGGTTGATGTCGCAGGAGGCGTCGAACGCCAGGGAGACGCCCGCGCGGAGGCGGAGATATTCCGCCTGATACAGTTTCCCCTCGACCGCAACGCCGGCGCCGGCGTCAATGGCGATCCCCAGCTTTCGCTCGCCGTCATAAAGCGCCGGTTCCCTTTCCTTGCCGGCAGCACCTTCGCCTTTCAGGTAATTTTGGTATTCGCCGGCGGAGAACCAATGCCGGGGTTCCAATTTTTCGGAAGTTTTGGCGCGAAAGGCGCAAGCGAGGGGGGCGGGCAGGTCGGTCCCCGGGCAGGGGACTATTTCCATGTCCGCGTCCAGCGGCGCGGGGTAATAAACAGAGCCGGTCTTGGCTTCGAAGGGAAAGGGACCAATCGTCTTGAGCGCCCCGAAGCGGTCGGAGCTTTGGACTCCCCTCCTGTTTTCCCTCTCCTTTTCCTTCCCCGTCTTGTTGTGGGCGGCGCCTTCCCAATCCTGGCGTTCGGGCCAGGCGCGGTGAAAGGCGTTGATGAGCGCGTTCCAGAGCTGATCCGGGCGCGGCCAGTTCGCGCCAAGTCCGGCGTCGGAGCCGCCCATCGGGCGGGCGTCGCGCAGGAACAGCAAGTCGCGCGGTTCGAGTTGGAATTGGTGTCTCATGGCAAATCCTCCTCGCGCTGGCGGTTGATGAAGGCTTCGGCCAGGAAAAGGTTGATGAAATCCCCAAAATGCCGGTCCTCCAGGGAATCAAGGTAGGCGTTGATTTTCCCGGCCAGATCATCGCGCTCGCCTTTCGAGAGTTTGGAACCCTGCCGGGAAAGCACATGCTTAACCTCCGATTTGACGATCTCCCCGACGCCCGGTTGGCAATTGTTCTTGTCATTTAAATTGTAGGGCTGCAGCAGGGCGGCCAAGGCATAGGGGAAGCGCGCGGAAAGTTTTTCGTCCCGCACCAGTTCGGTTAAAAGGCGCATCAGGTCGAGCGGTTCGCCGCCTCCATCCCACTTGCAGCCCCAATGGATGATTTCTCCGGAGCGCTTATAGAGGGCGACGGCGAGCGCGGCGCGGCCATAGTCGTTTTTTGCGCGGCGCTCGGCGTTCCGCGCCTCCTCGACCAACAGCTGCAAGGGGGCGTGGCAGTGACCGATGGCGAGGCCGCAGGAAAGGTCGCATTTCGCGCCGGGCAGGATCCGACCCTTCCAGTAGTCCTCGCGAAACGCCTCCCGCAATTCCCGGGCGCAGGCGACGGCGTTCTTCGCCGGCAAAATGGCCAGCACGTCGTCGCCGCCGGCGTAAAGCAATTCGCCGTCGCGGCCTTCCACCGCCTCGCGGGCGCGGTGGATGGCGAAATTGGCGAGCGCTTCGCTGAACTGCAGGTGCCAGGAAGGCGTCAGCAGGCGTTGCAGCGCGCCGTCAACCTTGTCCCGCAGGTAATCCCCGGCCTTTGGAGCGATCTGGTCGAGAAAGCCGGGCATCTTCCCGCCGGAGAGCCATTTTCCCATTTCGTCGCCGTCCATGGCGAGAACGGCGATGTAACGGTCCTTGCCGTCTCCGCCTTTTTTGGCGATCTCCTCCGTGTCGTCAAAACGCATCGCCGCGCGGTAAAAATCCTCCCCCAAGCCGAGTTTTTCCCGAAGATACGGGATGTGTTTATCACGGCACCACAGGCGCTTGATCAGGTTCATCGCGCCGTAGCGATGGGATTCGGGTTTGAACAAATCTCTGTGGTTTTTGGCCAGCGCCTCCCAGAATTCCTCGTCGCCGACGCACTCCTCCCGACCGGAGAGCGAATCCTTGACCGCCGCGCCGCCGCCGCCGTCCCACTGCCGGAAATCGCGGGTGTTGCGGCGGGCGGCGAGCTTGGCGTTGACCAGCGCGTAATGCGCCGACCACAGAAGCCCCGGGGCGTTCAGGCGCCCGTTCACGTCGCCATCCAGGTAATAGCGCGGATCGCGATCCCCGGCCGGCAATTTTTCCTCCGCCAGGGCGAACATCGTTTTGATGCGCTCCGCGACCTTCGGGTCGATTTTGCCGGTTTCCGCAATACACTCATCGCGGTCAAGCCACGGCTGCACCGCCCAGGCGATTTGCGGGAAGGCGCGGATCTGTGCGTCGTAACGGGATTTCCACTTCTTCCCGTCGCCGTTTCGCGCAATGCCGTTTTCCAGAAGCCATTCCCAGATCTTGCCGCCAATGGCGTCAAGTTCGCCGCGGATGGCTTTCCCGGCCTTTTCCGCCAGTTCGCGGCCGCGGCCGGGCGGAAGGACGGCGAGAAAACGATTGGGCAGGGTCGGCGTAAGCAGCCAATCCGCCCCCTTTTGCCCGTCACCCTTGTCGTCGAGAAGGCGTTTCCAGGTGGACTGTTTTCCGTCGGCGCCGGTTTCCCATGATTTCGCGTAATGGATTTCCCGGTGCAGGGCGTCGAAAATGCCATTGCCGCGAAGGCTGGGAAAGATGACCGCGTCCGGACCGGCCGCATCGGTCACCGCTTTCAGCGCGTGCGCCATCAACCAGGAAATCAGGTAGGAGCCGCTCCAGAGGTCGCGGCAGGAACGGGCCTGGGCGATGAATTCCTGCACCGGGCCGAACTGGAAAAGCAGCAGTTCCGGATTCAGCCTGCCGTTCTCGACGCAGGCGGCCAGGGCGGAAGTCACCGCCATGTGGTTCCAGATGGAATGATCGGGGATGCGGCTGTCGGCGGGAAGAAAAGCCAGCGCGGCGTAGCCGCCTTCTCCGTCCAAGTCCCTTTCCCGTATCGTCGGCGCGCTGGAATTTTCCGGCCAACGCCGCCAATAGAGAAAAAAACGGTCCCGCCATTCGGGGATGTCTGTGTCTATGCCGCCATGCGCCGCCTGGATATGGCCGGCGAAAGGGGCATGCTTTCCGCCAAAGCCGGTGGGAAAGCGATATGGTTTCGAGGAAAGGGGATGGCGGAACAAGGGTTCTTCCGCGAACGCGTGCGAACATTTGCTCCTGGGGAAAACGAAGCGCTCGGCGGCGGAAGCGAAATGATCGGCTTTCTTCGTCTCCTTCACGAGCGCCTCCCTTTCATCAACATCGGTGAATCCGGCGGCAACTTGGTTCTGTTCGGCCTGTTTCTCGTGGTGAGGCCCCGGATCCCAACATTTGTCCGGCGGATCGTGCAAAAACGCGTAAAGTTTTTTCTTCCAGAATGATGGATCGGAGGAACTCAACATGTTTTTCTCCCGTCAAAGTGGCTTTTTGAACTGAAGTTTTGCAAAGTGGCGATTAAACCGCCGATCGCCGCTTTGCAAAAATCAAAAACGCCTGTGCCGCAAGGGTTGTGATTGTTACAAATTGGCATTCGGTGGCTTGAAGTCTACTTTTAAAGGAAATCGGGCCAACCGCCGCCCGATTTCCTTTAAAGATTCAACCGCTTTCGTTCCAATGGGTTGTTTTTCGTCAACTCGACCCAAACCCGCGACGTTGCAAAAAAAGCGCGGTTGAAACGAACGCCCTGAAACTTTGAAGTAAATCAAACGGCGGTTTGTTTGATTTACTTCAAAAGTCCACTTGAATGCCCAATCGGCAAAAGTTCATCTCCATGTCTCCGCGTTTTACCCGCCTTGTGCGCCGGGGGAGTCCGGCGACGGCGGGATGCCTGGAAGCGTCTCCGCCGGGGCGACGCCCGGCCGCGGCGAATTGCCCGGTTTCTCGGAGGTTATCACCATGCCGGTGAGCGCCAATTTCAACCCTTCCTCGAAGCTCATGTCCAGGCGGCGCACCATGTGCCGGGGGACGATAATGGTGTTGCCTCCCATCTGGTAGCAGAAGGGGAGCACGACCGCGACCTCGTCCTTGCCGCCGAGGCTGCCGCCCTTGATATGCTCCAAACCGTCGTGGGTGACGTAACCGAGGAATTTGAGGTCGCCGGGAAAGGTGACGATGACCATGTAATTGCCGGAATTCCTGTTCTTGCCCGGCTTGAAGAAGTCGATGATCTCCTTGAGCGACGAATACACCGTTTTGACGCCCGGAATGCGCTCGACAATGCGCTCGCTCCAGTTCACCACCACCTTCACCAAATAGAACTCGAGGCAAAAGCCGAGAAAGATGATGAATATGACCAGGGTCGCGATGCCCACGCCGTACAGGTAATAATCGGACTCGCCGCCCACCCGCTTGCCGAGCCAGACCCGCACCGGGGCGCCCGCTATCCGGTCCATCCAGGAAATCACCCACCAGAAAAAATACACCGTGATCGACAAGGGCAGAAAGGTTATCAGCCCGTTCATGAACCAGCGCGACAATGTCTTCATTCAGCCACCGCTCCTCTCGTCCCTTTTCGTCCATTAAAACTGGATTTTTGCAAAGTGGCGATTGGCGGTTTAATCGCCACTTTGCAAAACTTCTGTTAAAACACGAATCCGTCCGGAATGGCCGCTTCCTTGACCACGATGATGATGCCGTCCCGGACGTGGAACCTGCCGTCGGGATCGTCGTATTCCTGGAGATTGTCCCGATTGACCAGCTGCGCATAGCGTCCGACCGAGGCGTTCTTGTCGATGATGCAGCGTTTGAGATACGCGCCCTCGTTTATCCCCATCCGCGGGCCATGATCGTCGCCTCTCTGGTAGTAGTCGGCGCCCATGATCAGCGATTCCTCGATCACCGCCCCATGTTTCACGCGGGCGCGACTGCCGAGGATGGAATCGCGCACGGTCGCCCCTTCCACTATGGTGCCGTCGCAGAGCACGGCGGCCTCCACCGACGCCCGGTTCAGTTTCGCGCCCGGAAGGAAACGAGCGTTCGAGTAGATCGGATGGGTGGGGTCGAACAGGTTGAACTTGGGAATCGGCGCCACCAGGTCGAGATTGGCGTCGAAGAACGCCCGGATGGTGCCGATATCCGCCCAGTAACCGTCGAAGCAATACGCCTGCACCTTGTGCGTCGCGATGGCTCCGGGGATGATCTCCTTGCCGAAATCGGTCTGCTCCTTGTTCCCCACCAGCATGTTGCGCAACGTCTCGGGGTCGAAAATATAGATGCCCATGCTGGCGAGGAACGGCCGGCGGACCGCTTCCTCGGGCGAAAGTCCGAAAATGGCGGTGTCGGTCCGCATCTCCTCAAGCGCCTCCTCCGTTTTCGGCTTTTCTACGAATTTGGTGATGCGGCCGGTTTCGTCGACCTTGAGCACGCCCAGTTCCGGGGCTTCCTGGGGGGTGACCGGAATGACGGCGATGGAAAGGTCGGCGCCGGATCGGATATGGGTGTCGCGGAACAGCCGGTAGTTCATACGATAAAGGTGATCGCCCGACAGGATGAGAACCAGCGAGGCGGCATTCCTCTTATATCCCAGATGCGGCAGCGTTTTTCTCACCGCGTCGGCGGTTCCCTGGAACCACTCGTTCGATTCGGCGGTTTGCTCGGCGGCGAGGACCTGGACAAAACCGCGCGAAAACTGGTCGAAGCGGTAAGCGTTCGAGATATGGGCGTTCAGGGACGCCGACTGATACATGGTCAGGACATACATCTGGGTTACGCCTGAATTGATGCAATTGGAGATGGGGATGTCGATGAGGCGGTATTTGCCGGCGATCGATACGGCCGGTTTCGAACGTTCCTTCGTAAGTGGGAAGAGCCTGCTGCCTCTGCCGCCGCCGAGAATGACCGCCACCATGTTTTCCATCGCCCGTTCCTCCCTCCTCCAGGGTTAGCCAGCAAAATAAACTACGCGGAGTCTCCGAACTGCGCGCGTTGTTTTTCGCGATGATTCCGATATGCCTTTCGGGCGCCAAATGCCAATCCCACAACCATATAGCCATTGAACGCGAGAAAGAGAATGATCCGGGGTTCGTGCCAGAGCAGGGCGAGGAACAAAACGACCAGGACAAGGATGAAAAACGGCTTCCTGCCGGTCAAATAACGGTTGGCGAGATGCACGAACGGCACCATGGTCACCATCATCAGGCCCACGCAGAGTAGAAACACGCCGAGGAGCCGGGCCTTGACCTGCACGGTGGGAATTTCGCCGAAGCTTGCCCACGATATCCATTCGTAGACGCCGGCCATGAAGCCGTAATTGCCCTCGACCAGAAGCACCGCCGTCACCACGCAGCCGGCGGCGGCGGGGCTCGGCAATCCGGAAAACAGGTTCTTGTCGCCTCCCTCCTCGACATTGTACCGCGCCAGCCGCAACGCGGCGCACGCCGCGTACACGACGCCGAAAATCATCACCTGTCCCCACCAGGAAGCCCGCACCGGCATGACGGAAATCCACAGCGTGATCGCGATCACCGGCGGAGCCACGCCGAAGGTCACAATGTCGGCGAGCGAATCCAGCTCCTTGCCGAATGCGCTGTCCGCGCCCATATGCCGGGCGATCTTTCCATCGAGCATGTCGAACAGCATGCCGGCGAAAAGAACGGCGCACGCCCAATGCAGCATGTACGAAGCGCGCGCGGTGTTGTCGACGGCGGTGAAATTTTTCCCGCTTTTTTCCAGTCCGGGGTCCGGCAAAGGATCCGGAATCCGCGCCCCGTTCCCGGAGACGATTTGCGCGGCGTCGCGACCATCATCGAGCACCTGCGCCCGGGTGGTGAAGAACAGGGCGTTGAGGCAGAACACGATGGAGAAGAAACCACAGGCGAAGTTGCCCAGCGTCAGCAGGGAAGGCAACACATTGACGCGCCGAAGGTTCGAGCGCAAATGCTTATTTGGAGGCATCGGCGTCCTTTCGGCTGACGGCGACCACGCGCGCCAGCGCTGTTTCCCCCGCCTTGACCTTTTCGCCCTTCTTCACCAGCCATTCCACCCCGGCGCCGCCGGAAAGCATGAGCGTCGTCCTGGAACCGAATTTGATCATCCCGTAGCGCTCGCCGCGCGCAAGCGCGGACCCGATTTCAACCGGACAAACTATTCGCCTCGCGATCGCGCCGGCGGACTGGCGCACCAGCGCCTTCTCCGGCATTCCCGGCTCGCTGGGAATGATGCCAAGGTCGTGATTCTGATTTTCCTCCAACGCTTCCGCGCTCCGCGCGTCGTGGAATTCGCCCTTGCGGAAGCGCGAATACACCGCCTCGCCCGCAAGCGGCGCGCGATTGAGGTGCACGTCGAATATGGAGAGGAAAATGGAACAGCGCTGCGCTTCGCCGCCGATGAAATCCGGCTCCTCCGCAAGGTCAAGATGGGTAACCACGCCGTCGGCGGGACTGACGATCAGCCCCGGCCCGGCGGGAACGGTCCGGACGGGGTCGCGGAAAAACCAGAACAGCCAGGCCAGCGCCAGCGCCAGCGGAATCAGGAGCAGGAACAGCCAGCGGCCGTGCATTTCAGCGAGAAGAACGCACGAAAAGCCCAACAGCAGGAAAGAAGCCGTCCCCAGAAGCATTTCCCGCACACCGTAGGATGTAAAAGACATAGGATTTCCAGAATTCGAGTGCTAAACATACGCCGCGCTCACCGCATCGGCGTAGGCGAACGCAAGATCCAGGCACTTTGGATCGCCGTTCTGGATGGCTTTTGCCAGATCTTCGGCGGCGTCGCCGATATTGACGAATCCATACATCGCCCCTGTCCCGCGAACATGATTCGCCGCGACGATCACCTCCTTCCAGACGTTTCCCTTGGCAAAGGCAAGAAACGCTTCGAGCTCGCCCTTGCGGGCGTCGAGGTAGGATTGGCGCATTTCCCGGGAAGGGTGGAAAAACGTCCTGCCGGCGTTTTCGACCTGCCGCATCGCGTCTTTCACATCCATAATTCAACCTTTCGGGGTGAAAGCCCCGCGAAGAAACATACAATCCCGTGCCAGTATAACCGGACCCGGGAATTTTGCAAGCTATTGCGCCGCGCGCCCCCTTCGACCTGAATCGCGCCGGATCCCGGGTCGGGCCGGCGCCTGCCGCGCCCGGCGATTTTCACGTCGTCGGCGGCGCTTCATTCAAGATTTGGTTTGCCTGAGCCGAAAAAGAATGTATGCTCCCCTATAAGTCGACTTTCAAGGAAATCAAACAGCCCGCCATATTTTCTTTGTCCCTCGAGAGGGAAAAACATGGTCGAGGAAATAATCCGAATCGAGCGTCTCGACAAATCGTTTTCCGGCGTTCCCGTTCTCAAAAACATCAATCTCGACATAAAACGCGGTGAAATTCTCGGCATCATAGGAGAAAACGGCGCCGGCAAAAGCACGCTCATGAAGATCCTAGCCGGGATCTACTACCCGCCGACGGCGGGAAGCATTTATCTGCACGGGAAAATTACGGATATCGCCAATCCCATTGAAGCCCGAAGGCTCGGGATCAGCCTGATTCCCCAGGAATTCAACCTCATCCGCGATCTCCCCGTATACAACAATATCTTTCTCGGCGCCGAGTTGATGAAGAACCGGGTCGTGCTTGACAATGCGGCGATGCGGCGACGGACGATCGAACTGCTCTCGAGGCTTGGCGTATCCATTTCCCCGGATGCGCAGATCGAAAACCTCTCCGCCGCGCAAAAGCAGATGCTGGAGATATCCAAGGCGCTGGCGTTCGACTCCGAGGTCCTCATCATGGACGAACCGACAACCATGCTCACCCATTACGAGATCGACATCCTCTTCCGATTGGTGCGGCAGTTGCGCGAAAACGGAATGACCATCGTCTATATTTCCCACAAGCTCAAGGAAGTGAAGGCGCTCACCGACCGGGTGGCCATCCTGCGCGACGGGGAAGTGGTGCATGACGGCCCGACCGCCGACATGACTACGCTGCAGATGGCGCAAAAAATGGTCGGCCGCGAACTTTCCAGCCTCTTTCCGCCCAAAAACGACAGCGCGGAGGATCAGGTTGTTTTCGAGATCAAAAACGTCTCCGTGCCGGGCATCCTTCACGACGTGAGCTTTGCCTTGCGGCGCGGCGAGGTTCTGGGTTTATTCGGCCTCGTGGGCGCGGGACGCACTGAAATCGCGGAAACCGTCCTCGGGCTGCGCCGCAAAAGCGGCGGCGAAATCAGCATAAACGGCAAATCCGCCGATATCAGGGAACCGCGCGACGCCGTCGGGTTCGGCATTTCGTACCTGTCGGAAGATCGGCAGGGTTCGGGGATCATCACCTCGTTTTCCGTGGCCCAAAACACCACGCTGGTGTCGCTGCCGAAATACTCGAGCCGGCTCTTCCACCGCATCGACAAGCGGACCGAACATGAACAGGTGGACGAGTATATCCGCGAATTCAGGGTCAAAACCGAATCCCAGGACAAGCGGCTGGAAAATCTCTCCGGGGGCAATCAGCAAAAGATATCGCTGGCGAAATCGATCGACACCAAGCCGGGAATCTTCATCATCGACGAACCTACGCGCGGCGTCGACGTCTCCGCCAAGCACGAAATCTACGTTTTCATCAACAAGCTGGTGAAGGAAAACCGGATCAGCTGCCTCTTGATTTCCTCGGAACTCGAAGAGATCATCGGCATGTGCAATCGGGTCGTCGTGATGCGGGAGGGAGCGGTGACGGGCGAACTCGGCGGGGACGCCATCACCGAGGAGAACGTCATGGCGCTGGCCACCGGCGTCGTGGAGGACAAGTCGGCGTGACGTCGGATAGATAATTGCACGCCTCGGAAGACCTGGAGAAGGAGGCCGCTGTGAACGCCAATACGGGAGAAAGACAGGGATTCAATATCGAAAAATGGGGCGCGCCCATCGCCCTGGCGGCGCTCCTAGTCATAGCGGCGGTCGTCGGCTGGCCGCATTTCCACAAACCCCAGAACCTGATCAACGTCATGCGCCAGGCATCGTACACCGGAATCATCGCCCTTTCCATGACCTTCGTCATCATCTCCGGGGGCATCGACCTTTCCGTTGGATCCATGGCCGCGTTTTGCGCCTCCGTCGGCGTCCTTTTCATGAACTGGATGCTCGGCAACGGGCTGGGCGAATTCTGGGCGGTCGTCTGCGGCGGCGTTGCCGCCAGCATCCTGATCGGCGGCGTCTGCGGCGCGGTGAACGGAGCGCTCATAACGGCCGGAAAGATCGTGCCGTTCATCGTCACCCTGGGCACGATGTCAATATTCCGCTATCTCTGCCTGCAGATGGCCAACGCCGGCGAATTCGCCTCCAAGAGCCAACTGTTCAGCCGATTCGGCGCCGCCGCCCTTTTCCAGTTCACGGCTTCCGGCCACCGGATCTCCCTTCCGATCCCCATCTTCGCGTTGTTCATTCTAGCGGCGATTTTGTCGTTCCTTCTCAAGAGCACCCGTTACGGCCGCTATTTATGCGCGGTCGGGTCGAACGCGAAAGTGGCGCAATATTCCGCCATACGCGTGGGCAGGGTCCGTTTTTGGGCGTATGTCGTCAATGGGTTGTGCGTCGGCGTCGCCGCGTCGCTGCTTGCCGCCCGCTTCAACACCGTGTCCACCCCCAACTTCGGTCTCAACTTCGAAATGGACGCCATCGCCGCGACCATCATCGGCGGCACGGTGATGGCTGGCGGCCGCGGAACGGTGTGGGGAACCGTAATCGGCTGCTTCATGCTTCAAATCATCCAGAATATGCTCAATATGGCGGGAATTTCGCCATATTGGCAGGGTGTGGTGAAAGGAATAGTGATCATCGTATCCGTTTTCATTCAAAAGCAGAAGCAATAGGTAGTTCCGTCGAACTGACGCTTGCATTCGAGCCGGTATGCGGTTAGAAATGCTTGCGGCGCTCCGCCTTCCTCCCCGATCGCCGGGGAGGAAAAGAAACGGCGGGAAAAACGGAAACACGATGGACGATTACCATGTCCGCCCGAAAGGCTTGAATCCCGCCATAGTCGCCGTTGCCGGCATAGCGCTGCTCGCGCTGGCCGGCGGCGGTTATTTTTGGCATCTCCATTCCCGGCCGACCCTGGAAAAAGCGAGGTCGCTGTTCGCGGCGGGAAACGCTCCCGCCGCGGTTGAAATGTACACCCGGCTCGCCAACGAGCAGAACATCGCCGCGTTGAAGGAGTTGGGTAATATTCTCTACAACGGGAACGGCGTCCCCGTCGACCGCGAGCACGGGATCGAATACCTGCGTTCGGCCGCGCTCGACGGCGACCTGGCGACGCAGATATTTCTCGGCGATCTTTACTATGACGGATTGGCGTCGGGCGGGGACCTTACCTCGGCAACGATCTTTCTCCGCCTGGCGGCGGACAACGGCCATGCCGACTCGGCCGCAAAATTGGCCGCGCTCTATCACAGCGGACGGGGCATGGCGCGAAACTACGGCGAGGCGGTGAAATACTTCAAACAGGCGGCCGATGCCGGCGACGTCGACGCGTCGGTCATGCTCGGACGCATGTATCTTCTTGGCGAAGGCGTCGACAATGATTTCGGCAAGGCCAAAAGCTATCTGGGTAGGGCGGACGGCTCGCAGGATCCCGAATTGCGGAATCGGGTCGGCGCCGCGTACTACGAAGCCGGCGCCCCGGATTTGGCGCTCGATCATCTTTTGTTCGCCAGCCTTCACGGCGTGGACGACGCCACCTTCCTTCTCGGGCGCATGTATTATTACGGCGAGGGAGTCCGCCAAAGCTACGAAATGGCCGCGGATTGCCTCCTCCCCCTTGCCGGACGGACGGAAAACATCGAACTCCTCGTCATGCTCGGGAGAATGAACTATTTCGGCCACGGGGTCGAACAGAATTATACCGCCGCGAGAACCTACCTGGAAATGCCCGCCAGACTAAAGCATCCGATGGCGATGGGGTTGATGGGGGCGATGCTGGTGCGGGGGCTTGGCGGCGAGGTGGACATGGCGCTGGGGCTGCACTATTTGCGCAACGCCCTTGACGAAGGCGACGTCACGGCGATGAGCGCGATGGGGGAATTGCATTACTACGGGCGGTTCGTCCCCTTCGACCGCGAACTCGCCCTCGATTACCTGACGAAAGCCGCGGTCAGGGGCGACGAAGATGCGAAAAGGATATTGGGCTATTACGATGGAATCCTCGCCCAGCAGGCGACCCGCGAACGAGAGGCGTTGGAGCGCCAGATCGCCAGCCGTCGGCACGAGGTGGAACTTTTGCTGATCGAAGGCATGCCGGGGACCACAAGAACGCCATGGGAAATACAACGGGAAATCAACCGCCTGGAATTCGAGAAGCGCCAAAGGGAATTGCGGGCGCAGAAGGAGGACGCGGAACGCTTGCGCGAGTTCGAGATGAATCTCGAGCAACGCCAAAAGCAAAATGCGCCGCCCTCCCCCGCCCTGTCGGTCAAGTGACGCTTCAATCCGCCTCCCGCGTCCCCCGGAATGGCTTCCGGATAGTCCGGATAGCATGGTAAAAACGCGGAGGTCCACGACGCATCGGCACGGCGCGCCGCCGGCCGGCGCCGTCCGATTCCCGGCGTTTTCATATTGCGTAATAATCGCAAGCGGTTATAAAAGGTACGATTCCCGTGTGCGCCAAGATTTCGATTCGGTTGGAACTTTACAAGGAGATGGCCATGAAAAAAACGTTGCTTGCGTCCCTTGCGGTTCTCTTCTTCGCATTTTCGGCCGTTGCCGGTGAAAAACCGGTGGTTGGCCTGGTCATGAAGTCGCTGGCCAACGAGTTTTTCAAAACCATGGAGGAAGGCGCGCGCAAGTTCGCCGCCGAAGACGGCACCTTCACCCTCATCCCCGTAGGCATGAACTCCGAAACCGACATTGACACCCAGATCAACGCGGTTGAAAATTTCGTCACCCAGGGCGTGGATATGATCGTCCTCGCTCCCGCCGATTCCGTCGGCCTCGTCCCGTCGGTCAAACGCGCCGCCGATGCCGACATTCTGGTGGTGAATTTCGACGTCACGCTCGACAAGGCGGCGTTGGTCGCGAACGACCTGCCCGAGAACTTCCTGTTCGTCGGCCCGGACAACGAGGAAGGTTCGTACCTGGTCGGCAAATTCATGGCCGAAAAGCTCGGTCGCGGCGCCAAGGTCTTCATCATCGAAGGCAACCCCGGCGCGGACAACGCCAAGCAGCGCAAGGCCGGCTTCGTGAAGGCGGTCAACGAGTACGGGCTCGACCTCCTCTCCTCGACGACCGCGCACTGGGAGACGGAGGAAGCCAATACCGTCATGACCAACCTTCTTACCCGCTATCCCGACGTCCAGGGCGTCATGTGCGCCAACGACTCGATGGCGGTGGGCGTGGTCCGGGCGATCGAGGCCGCGCGAAAGATCGGCAAGATCGACGTCGTCGGCTTCGACAATATCGGCGCCTGCCAGGAATTGATCAAGGACGGAAAAATGCTGGCGACCGTCGACCAGTTCGGCCCCGAAATGGCCGCCAACGCCATTAAGATCGGCTTCCGCATCCTCAGTGGCGAAAAGCTCTCCGGCTGGATCCGCACCCCGGTGGAGGTCGTCTCCGCCAAGGACCTCAAATAGTTGCCAAAATGTCGACTTTAAGGGAAATCGGGCCAAGCGCCGCCCGATTTCCCTTAAAGATTCAACCGCTTTCGTTTCAATGGTTTTTCGTCGACTCGACCCAAGCCGAAACATTGCCTTGTGGGTGACTATGACTTACAGGCAATTAAACGGCGCCATGAGTAGGTGATTTTACTGAAGTTTTGCAAAGTGGCGATTAAACCGCCAATCGCCACTTTGCAAAACTTCGGATTTTACATAAATCAACCACCGCATACGGCGTCATGAAGTCATAGTCGCCCGCTATGCGACATTGCAAATTTGAAGAAAACCAAACCAACCGCCGTTTGATTTCCTTCAAAGTCGGCTCGCCGTTATTTCTTGCTTTTTCCGTCTCCAAACTGGGACCAAAATGGCAGTCCTGGAAATCAACAAGCTGTCCAAATCCTATCCCGGCGTCCAGGCCCTCGCCGCCGTCGACCTTACTGTCGAGCGCGGCGAATGCCACGCGCTGCTTGGCGAAAACGGGGCGGGAAAATCCACGCTCATCAAGGCGGTGTGCGGATTCCATCGCCCCGACTCGGGCGCCATGTTCCTGGACGGCGAACGGTATAGCCCGCTCACCCCGCACGACGCGATGGCGGCGGGCATTCGCGTCGTCTACCAGGAATTCAATCTTCTTTCCTTCCTTTCCATCGCGGAGAACGTCTTTTTCGACCGGCTGCCCCGCAAAGGGCCGTTCGTGGATTATCCGAAGCTGTACCGGGACGCGGAGGCGGTCCTCGAGCGCATCGGCCTGAGGGCATCGCCGCGCACGCCGGTGGAGTTTCTCGGCGTCGCGCAGATGCAAATGGTCGAAATCGCCAAGGCCCTCTCGGGCGAGTGCAAGGTGCTTATCTTCGACGAGCCGACCGCAACGCTGTCGCCGAAGGATTCCGGACGCCTGTTTGAAATCATCCGGCAACTCAAGTCGGAAGGCATCGCCATTATCTACATCTCCCACCATCTCAACGAAATCTACGAGATCGCCGACCGCCTGACCGTTCTCAGGAACGGCGAAGTCATAGGCGTTCGCGACGTCGCGGACGCCGGAATTCCCGAAATCGTCAAGATGATGGTGGGCAGGTCGATGGAGGCGGAGTATCCGTTCTCGGAGAAAGTCGGGCCGAAAAACAGGGTGATCTTCGAAGCGCGAAACCTGCGCTTCAAGGCAAGCGCGCACGAAGTCTCGTTCGCGCTTCGCGAAGGGGAACTGCTTGGCATTTCCGGACTGGTTGGATCGAAGCGCACCGAAACGCTCCGCGCCATTTTCGGCGCCGACCCGAAACAAGGCGGCGACCTCTTCATCCATGGCGAACGGGTCGAGATCAACACCCCCCGCGACGCTGTCCGCGCCGGCCTCTCGCTGCTCACCGAGGACCGAAAAAGCCAGGGGCTGATCCTTGCGCTGCCGCTTTCGCAAAACGTCACCATGGCCGCGCTCGACAAGGCGTCCGCGCACGGTTTCATGAACCGGCGCGAAGAACTGCGGGCGACCGGACAGTACGTCGACGAGCTTTCGATCAAGACGCCTTCGACCGAGCAGCTATGCCGGAATCTGTCCGGAGGAAACCAGCAGAAGGCGGTGCTGGCGAAATGGCTCTACCGGGATTCGCGGATCATTCTGTTCGACGAACCCACGCGCGGCATCGACGTGGGCGCGAAATATGAAATCTACCTCCTGCTGTGGGATCTTGTCGCCAAAGGCAAAGGCGTCCTGATCGTCTCGTCCGATCTCAACGAATTGATGGGCGTATGCCACCGCATTCTCGTGTTTTCCAACGGAAAGATCGCGGGGGAAGTCGAGCGCAAGGATTTCAGCCAGGAGCGGATTCTCGGCTACGCGTATCGGGAGTACATTAGATGAACAAGAAGCGGCTCTCCTATATCCTGATGGGCGAGGCGGGAATGGGCATCATTCTCTTGCTGCTTTGCATTGTTTTCGCGGTTTTCGGAAGGAATTTCGCGACGCCCGGCAACATGACCAACATTCTCACCCAGATAAGCATCAACACCGCGATCGCGGTCGGCATGACCTTCGTCATCCTTCTCGGCGGCATCGACCTTTCCGTCGGTTCGGTTCTTTCCCTGTGCACCGTTCTCGCCGGCCTGGTCATCACCAACGACGGCATGCCGGTTTGGCTGCGCATCGTTCTGGCGGTTTTCGCCGGACTCGGCGGCGGCATGGCCTGCGGCCTGTTCAACGGCCTGGTGTCGGAAACCTGGAAAATACCCGCCTTCGTCGTCACCCTCGGCATGCTCAACATGGCCCGCGGCGCGGTCCTGCTGATCAGCGATTCCCGCACCATCTTCAACTTCCCCAGGGCCTTCAACACCCTCGGTTCGCAAGCGCCCTGGGGCGTACCGCTTATTTTCATATTTTCCCTGGTCATAGTTTTCTTCGGCTATGTCGTGTTGCGGTTCACCATCTACGGACGGATGATCTACGCCATCGGCAACAACGAGGAGGCGGTCCGGCTGTCGGGACACAACACCAAGTTTCACAAGGTCGCCGCCTACGTGATCTGCGGCGCGGCGGTCGGCATCGCGGCGATCCTTTATATGCTGCGCCTCAACATCGCCAGCCCCATTCTCGGCAACGGGTTCGAGTTGAACGCCATCGCGGCGGCGGTGATCGGCGGCACCAGCATGTCCGGCGGCAAAGGCTCCCCCATCGGCACCCTGATCGGGGCGGCGATCATGGGCGTGCTCAACAACGGCCTGCTGCTCATCGGCATGGGCGACTTCGCCCGGCAGATCGTCACCGGATTCATAATCGTTCTCGCCGTGGTGCTCGACACCTACCGCGCCAAACTGTCGCGGATGCTTGATTGACGGCGTTGACCGATCGCCGGCGAAGATCCTTGAAAAGGGACGCATTGCAATGAGCGAATATGTCGTCGAAATGGAACATGTCGACAAAAGGTTTCCCGGCGTCCATGCCTTGGACGATGTCTCTTTCCAGCTCCGGCCCGGCGAGGTCATGGCTCTCCTCGGCGAGAATGGAGCCGGAAAATCCACTTTAATGAAGGTTCTGGGCGGGGTGTACCAAAGGGATGCGGGGACGGTGCGCGTCTTCGACAGGGAAGTGGGGGATTTGACGCCGAAATTGGCGCAGGAACTGGGCATTGCCATGATTCACCAGGAATTGAACATGTGCACCCAATTGAGCGTCGCGGAGAACATCTTTCTCGGCCGGGAGCTGGCGCGAAACGGCTTGCTTTCCAACCGCGAGATGCACAGACGGTCGCGGGAAGTTCTGGACCGGCTCAAAATCGACATCGACCCCGACACCGTCGTCGGCGACATTTCAGTGTCAAAACAGCAGATGGTGGAAATCGCCAAGGCGTTGCAGGCGAACGCCAAGATCCTTATCATGGACGAACCCACCTCCGCCCTCACGGCCAAGGAAATAGAGGATCTGTTTGCCATAATCCGCCTCCTCAGGAGCGAAGGACACGGCATCGTCTACATCTCGCATCGTCTCGAGGAGCTGCAGCACATCGTCGACCGGGTAACCATCATGCGGGACGGCAAATTCATTTGCGCCATGGATTACGCGGACGCCACCATGGATATGATCATCGAAAACATGGTCGGCCGCGAAATCAAGGAAAAGTTCCCGCACGTCGAATGCGGGCGCGGGAGGAAATTATTCGAGGTCAGGCATTTGAATGCCGGGCGCATGGTCCGCGACATCAACTTCGAACTGTACGAAGGCGAAATCGTCGGCATCGCCGGCCTTATGGGCGCGGGGCGAACGGAGATCACCCGCGCCATCTTCGGCGTCGACCCGTCCGCTTCCGGCGAAATCACGCTGGAGGGCAAACCGGTGCGGATCGTCAAGGCGGAGGACGCGATCCGGTCGGGCATCGTCCTCGCTCCGGAGGACCGCAAGCGCGACGGCCTGTGCACCAAGCTGTCGGTCCGGGAAAACATCGCGCTCCCGAATCTCGACCTTCTTTGCAACGCCGCCGGGGTCGTCAATCGCCGGCGCGAAAGCGAAATGGTGCGGAAAACGATCGCTGGCTTTTCCGTAAAGCTCACCGGACCCGAGATGATCGCCGGCAATCTTTCGGGCGGCAACCAGCAGAAAGTGGTGGTCGGCAAGTGGCTCGCGCGCGACTCGAAGGTCGTCATATTCGACGAACCGACGCGCGGCATCGACGTCGCGGCGAAGGTGGAAATCTACCATCTCATGAACCGCCTGAAGCGGAACGGCATAGGCGTCCTGTTCGTATCCTCGGAAATGCCCGAGGTTCTCGGCATGGCCGACCGGATCATCGTCGTCTGCGACGGCCGCATCACCGGCGTATTTCCGAGAAGCGAGGCGACGCAGACGAAGGTTCTTGAATACGCCATGAAATTCGAAAACAAATCCGATCGGCTCGAGGTCGCCGGGAGATAAATCCGGGGAAAACCCGAACCGCATTCCCGTTTTCTTGACAAGGAGGCGACAGAGGTGGAAGCGCGCGGAAATCCCATCAAACGATTGTTCGCCATCAGAGGAATGGGCCAGGTGTTGACGGTGACGCTGGGCCTGATCGTGTTGTGCATCGTCTTCAGTTTTCTCAATCCGCTGTTCCTCTCGGGCCGCAATATCGCCAACCTGTCCCGGCAAATCGTACCGATTCTGCTTGTCGGCATCAGCCAGTCCTACGTACTGATCACCGGCAACATCGACCTTTCCATAGGGTCGGTTTTGGGCATGAGTTGCATGATTTCCGCGACGCTCATGACCAAGGGCGTCGGTCCGTGGCTGTCGGTGGCGCTGACGGTCGTCAGTTGCCTCGTCATCGGCCTGATAAACGGCGTCCTGGTCGCCAAATGCAAGCTGCCGCCCTTCATCGCCACCCTTGGCACCATGACCATCGCGCGCGGCATCGCCCAGATCGCCAACAACAATTACAACACCGACGCGATCGGCGATGCCGCCCAGGGCTTCCGCGACTTCTTTTACTACGGCCGCGTTCTCGGAATCTATTCGCCGGTCATTCTCGCCGCCGCGCTCTGGCTCGTCTTCAATTTCCTCCTCGGCAGAACCCGGACCGGAAGGCACATCTACGCCGTCGGCAGCAACATCGAGGCCAGCCGCCTGTCCGGCGTCAACGTCAACCGCACGGTGATCATCGCCTATCTGGTGAGCGCCTTCTGCGCCGGCGTAGTCGGGCTCATGACCACCGCCACCAGCGGCATGGGCGCGATGGACGCCGGCAATATGTACGAGATGTACGCTGTCGCCGCGTCGGTGATCGGCGGCGTCTCCACCCTCGGCGGCCAGGGCATCCTGCTCGGCACGGTGATCGGCGCGGCGATATGGAGCGTTCTGCAGAACGGCTTGCAGTTCGCGGGCGCTCCGGTGGCGATCCGCAATATCGTCATCGGCTCGATCGTCATCGTATCGGTTCTTTTGGATATCGTCATCCGTTCCGGACGCTGGTCGTTCCGGTCGAAGAAGATTTCGTAGCAGGGAAGGGTTTTTCGTCACCCGCCGTCGGCGGGAATAAAAGGTGAAGGGGAAAGAGGCCGTTAAAGGAGATTGGAAATGAAGAAACTTCTACTTTCGACGATCGTGGCAGTGGCGCTGTTCGCCGGCGTGGCGACCGCCGGGCAATTCCGGGTGTTCCTCGTGACGATGGACCAGATGGACCAGCACTGGAACAACGTCGACGCCGGCTGCAAAAAGGCGGCGGCCGAGGTCGGCAACGCCAATTACACCTGGATGGCGCCCGACGCCAAGGACGACAACAAGCAGATCGAGATCATCAACAACACCGTCGCCGCCGGCGCCGACGTGTTGCTGCTCGCCGCCAACGGCCCCGACGCCGTCACCTCCGCCCTGCGCGAGGCCGACGCCGCAGGAGTGAAGATCATCTACGTCGACTCGCCGGCCAATTACCCGGCCATCGCCACCTTCTCCACCAACAACAAGGCGGCGGGGCACACCGCCGGCCTCGAGATGCTCAAGACCCTGAAGGCCGCCGGACACTCCAGCGGCAAGGTCGGCATCGTCAACATCAACGCCGCCACCCAGTCGACCGTCGACCGCGAGGCGGGTTTCCGCGAAGCCTTCGAAGGCGCGCCCTTCGAACTTCTCGCCACCCAGTACGGCGAAGGCGACGTCGCCCGTTCGAAGGACATCGCCGCCAACTACATCGTCCAGGGCTGTATCGGCATCTTCGGCGCCAATGAGGGCGCCACGACCGGCGTCGGCACCGCCATCCTCGAGGACGGCAACCAGGTCATCGGCGTCGGCTTCGACAATTCCGACTCCATCCGCGGCCTCATTCGCGGCGGGTCCCTGATCTGCGCCATGGTTCAGAATCCGGACGTCATGGGTTACATGGGCCTGAAAGCCGCGGCCGAGGCGATGGCCGGCGGCTACAAGGGCGCGAAGGTCGTGGACACCGGCGTCACCGTCATGACCAAGGACAAGCTGTAAGTGGACTTTTAAAGAAAATCAAACAAACCACCGTTTGATTTCCTTCAAAGTTTCAGGGCGTCCGCTTCAACTACGCTTTTTTAGCAACGTCGCGGGTTTGGGTCGAGTTGACGAAAAAACAACCCATTGGAACGAAAGCGGTTGAATCTTTAAAGGAAATCGGGCGGCGGTTGGCCCGATTTCCTTTAAAAGTCGACTGTAATCGAATCGTCGTTTTATCACGCTACCGCTCCGCAAAGTACAAATCAAGGATTTGGCCTTTGCGGAGCGTGTTTCCGTCGAGGGTGGATTCGGAAATAATCGCCGAGATCGCGGGATTGACGATACGCCGGGATAGAAGTTTCCGGAGCATCCGGTCAAACGAATTCGATCTTCTGGATTTCCAGTTCCTGGACCCCGCCCGGCAGTTCGGCGGCGACGACGTCCCCCACCCCGTGGCCGACCATGGATTTCGCGAGCGGCGAGGTCACGAGTATCTTGCCGGCCGCCGGATCGGCCTGTCCCGCGCCGACGACCGTCCGCACCAGCGATTTGCCGTCGGACTTGCGCTTGAAGGTCACGGTGCAGCCGAGCACCACCTTGCCCTTGGGGGCCTTTGACGGGTCGATAAGCACGGCGTTGGCGAGCAATCCGTTGAGCTGGGCGATCTTGGCGTTGAGCATCGCCAGTTCCTCGCGCGCGGCGTGGTAGTCGGCGTTCTCGCGCAGGTCGCCCTTTTCGCGCGCTTCCTCAATGGCTTTTTTGATGGCGGGGCGCTTTTTTTCAAGTTCGGCCATTTCGGCCTTCACCTTGGCCATCCCTTCTTCGGTCATTGGGACCGCTTCGTTCGCGGACATCGTTATTCCTCCTGCTGCTGGGCGGATCCGGGGCCGAGTCAGACGCCCTCGCCCTTTTCAACCAGGTTCTTGAATCTCCTGCATCCTTCCTCTATGCTTCCCGCATCGGTCGCAAACGACATGCGTATGTGATTCGGCGCCCCGAACGGTTCGCCCGGCACGGCGGCGATGTGCGCCTTGTCGAGCAACACGTTGCACAAATCGTTGGAGCACTCCACCTTGACTCCGGCGATGGTTCCGCCAAACAACGCCGAGACGTTCGGAAGCGCGTAAAACGCCCCGGAGGGCATCGAGCAGACGACGCCATCGATGTCGTTCAGCATGTCGTGGATGATGAACCGGCGCTTATCGAATTCCGCGACCATTTCGAGAACGCAATCCTGCGGCCCCTTGAGCGCGGCAATGCCCGCCGCCTGGGTGATCGCCGCGGGGTTGCTGGTGGTCTGGCTCTGCAGGTCGTCGATGGCCTTGGCCACCCTGGCCGGTGCGCCGATCCAGCCCAGACGCCAGCCGGTCATGGCGTAGGTCTTGGAACAGCCGTTCACCGTTATGGTGTGCTCGCGGCAGTATTCGGAGACGGTGGCGACCGACTTGTGCCCGTGATCGCCGAAGATGAAGTGGTTGTATATCTCGTCGGAGATACACCACAACTTCCGCTTCTCGAGCAAGTCGCCGATTTTCTCGATCGTCCTCGCCGGATACACCTGCCCAGTCGGGTTGGAGGGCGAATTGAGAATCACCAGTTTGGTGCGGTCGGTTATCGCGGCTTCCAGCGCGGCGGGCGATACGGCGAAGGCCTCCTTTTCGCTGCTGTGCACGACGACCGGCTTTCCGCCGCAAAGCCGGACCATTTCCGGGTAGCTCACCCAATAGGGAGCGGGAATGATCACCTCCTCGCCCTTGTTCAAAAGAGCGAGAAGGGAGAGGTAAATGGAGAACTTCGCGCCGGTGGAGGCGACCACCTGCGCGGCGGTGTATTCGGCGCCGGTATCGCGGGTCAGGGCCTCGGCTATGGCTTGCCGCAGTTCCGGCGTCCCCGCGTTGGGGGTGTAAGCGTGCCATCCGTCGTCGATCGCCTTTTTGGCCGCCTCCTGGATGTGCTTCGGGGTTTTGAAATCCGGTTCGCCGACGCTAAAAGAAATAACGTCATTTCCTTCAGCCTTCAGTTTCTTGGCGCGCATGTTCATGGCCTGAGTGGCGCTTGGCGCCAACTCCCGCACTCTCAGGCTCAAATACCCCTCTTCCATCCTGGTTCCCTCCCAAAACGACCCATACGGACGCAAAAAAAATCTTCCGCTTTTCCTCCCGGGAAAAGCGGAAGCGGAAGACCCCGCAAATAAACTATTATTTTTGTGCGACCAATCCAGGTTCGGCGGCAACCCGCCCCTGGCGGTACGCGTCGTAATGCGCCAAATATACCGCAAGGTCGCCGGGTTTGGCAAGACCCAAGGCCAAGGTTTGCGTTTCAAGCGCCCGCTCCCGGTCGCCGACCGCGAACCAGGCGGCGGCGAGGGTGTCGACGAGGGCGGCCGATCCGGAAGGATACTCCCCGACCGCCACCTCGTCGCGGGAAGAAATCATCGTTTGCGCCAGATGCAGGGCGCGGCCGGGATTGCGGCCTTCATATTCCGGAACGGTGGCGAGAAGATAGCTTTGCAGATTGACGAGGTGCAATCTCAACGCTCGCGATCCGGGGCTTTCGGGAAGCGCGGAGAGGGCCTTTTCCGCGCGTCCGATAGCGAGGAAGGCGTCCTGGCAGCGGCCAAGTTCGGAAAGGATGTGTGCTTGGAGCGTCTCCGCGTGAAAGGCGAGGCCGGGTCGGTCGGCGAGTTCACCGCCGAGTCCGTCCAAAAGATGCGCCAGGTTGCCGAAATACCCCAGACGGCGCGGCGCTTCCTCGGTAGCGGTCAGGACGGCCGCGCACCAAGAAAGAACCGCGGCCGGGTCGTCCCCCGTCGCCGCCGCTCGCGGCCGTTCGCCCGCGAGGAGGCGGGACGCTTCGGCGGGCTCGGCGCGAGCAACGCGGAAGGGCAGCGATTCCAGGCGCCGCGAGCGGGAATTGCGCATGAATTTGCCGGCCAGCCAGCCGCCGGCCCACAATGCCAGGATAAGCGCCATGCCCCGAATAAGCGACCTTTTCCAGGGGGAGTGGACCCCGACCGCAGGAGGCAATCCCATTTCCTCGCGAGTGAAACGGTTGAATATCAGCCCGTTTCCGCCAACAGCCATTTGCTTTTCGCTTTCCGCAAGAGCCGTCGCCATTCACGAAATGACGAAAACCACGCTTTCGATTTCAGGCATGCCGGTAAGGGTCAGAAGGCCCGCGTATTTCCGGTTCAGGCGCGCACGGAAGAAATCCGCCCCGGTCACAGCGACTCCGTCCAGCTTGGTTCGCGACAGATCGGCCCCGGAAAGGATGGCGCCGGACAAGTCCGCGCCGGTGAGATCCGCCCCGGAAAGATTGGCGAAGCACAGGTCGAATCCGGAGAGGTCGGCGTTCTGGAGATCCATTCCCGACAGGTCGATATGGTCCTTTATTTCCTGGCACCAGCGGTTCCAGGCGGCGGCGTCGTTCCGCTCCAGACTTTCACGCAATTTTTGCCCCGCAGTGACCGTCACCCTCCGGGAATCGGAGATGTCCACCGTTATCTCGTAGCCGCCGCGTACCCGCTTCATGCCGCTGACCACGCCGGTCATCACCGCGCTTGTCTCGCCTCTGCCGGATTTTTCCGCCCTCACCGTCGCTTCGATGCCCATAAGCCGTACCAGTTGCGTCTTCGGGGTGCGCAGAACGAGTTTTTCCCCGTTAAGGTATACCGCCTCCGCAGTTTGCCCTTTCCGGTCGAGGGCGTTTGCCGCGTTGCCGACCGGCCGGTATACCGCCTTTTTGGGCGGATCGGAGAAACTTATTGAGATCGGCGCTTCCTCGGCCTCGACAATCAGCTTTTCCAGTCGGAAAATCAGGTCGTCGAGAACATCCAGATCGCCGCTTGCGGCTGTCGCCGGCATTCTCGATTCCACTCCACAGCAAACGATTTTTCTTATGCTCCCGCCTCATTATATGAGGTGGGCCGAGTTGTCAATACAAAATAAACGCGGGTTTATGCACCAGCCCGGGGCCTACGCACGAAATTCCCCTGGAAAACGCCTCCGTTCGGAAAATGCGATCCAAAAATCGTCGTCAAAGCCGTACCCTCTCCACAAATGGCGCTGATCGCACAGAAAAAATTGCGTGCGTCAGCCCTGCCCTGATGCCGGCACAGTTGAAAGCGGATTTTGCTTGACAGTACGGTTGCCCAATTATATTATCTTTATATCGGCTGGCACTTTTTTGCCTGTTGCCCAATTATATTAATACCAGCGCGCACCTTTTTACCCGATGCAATCCACGTCGCCCGCTTGAATGCCGCCTGTGATCCAAGGCTTTCCATCGCCCGGGAATTACGCACGATTTGCGCGCTCTATAATTTCCTCAACCGTGCTTTGTTTGAGTTCCTGCAAAAATCCCCTTTTTATCGGATCGCGGCCGGTTTGCCGGTCCCGATGTCGTCAGGTGCGGTGAGTGCAGCCATTCTTTTCGAAAGGAGAAATTGCCATGCAGAAACCTCGGATTCTTGAAAAATACGGGATCTATGTCAATGGGAAGTGGAAACCCGCTTCCGACAACGCGACCTTCGCCACCAAATGCCCGGCCAACGGAGAACAGCTTGCCGTTTGCGCGCAGGCGACGGAGAAGGACGTTGATGAA
>JAISXA010000202.1 GCA_031270685.1 Planctomycetota bacterium | reverse complement strand
ACCATCGACGAGGAGCGCCGCCGCTTCGAGCCGCCGGCCCTGCTGTACAACACCGACAACGATCTGGGCATCAACGACAGCAACGGCAAGGCGGTCCAGCTGTATCTCGATTTCAGCCAAGTCGACCCCACCGTGGAGGCGAAGATCAACAATCTCGGCAACCCATCGACGATCGTGGTTGAGTTCAACGCAACTACCAACAACATCACCATCTCCGCCGACGCGCTGAACGGCACCGGGGCGACCCCGCCGGTGATCGCCCCCGTGGAGATACCAATCGATTCGAAAAACCTGACTACCGGCTTCTACATCACCGATCCGAACCTCAAGGGTCTGTTCATCAAGGCCTCGAGCGTGATCAACGCGGGCAAGAGCGTCTCGAACGGCGAAAGTCTCGACATCACCGCCTACGGCGGCAGCGAACTGATGGAGGTGAACACCTACGCCACCAACCCGCGCAAGAACACCTCCGAGGAGCTGTTCAACTTCCTCGGCGGCATGCAGTACCAGCTCGGCAACACCGAGGGCGACCAGGACCGGACGGTATACTCCATCCAGTCGATGGTGATGGCCAACGTCGGGCGCATGACCTGGGATGGCGTGGAATACTGCCTGCAGGACGTGCTGGGCGGCGGCGTGGCGAGCCTGTCGCGCGACCCGATCCTGGCGATGCGCATCGTCAGCCAGGCGGTGGACGACGTCTCGACCCTGCGCGCGCGGCTGGGCGCGTTCCAGAAGAACATGCTCCAGACCAACATCAACTCGCTCAACGTCGCGATCGAGAACATCACCAAGACCGAATCGGCGATCCGCGACACCGACATGGCCAAGGAATCGACCGAGTTCACCCGCAACCAGATCATGGTCCAGGCCGGCACCTCGATGCTGGCGCAGGCCAACCAGGTGACGCAGAACGTACTGTCGCTCCTCAGCAGATAGGCCGAGCGGGGGCGAAGCGGACTTTTGGAGGAAATCGGGCCAACCGCCGCCCGATTTCCTCCAAAGATGTTACCGCTCACGGGCCAACAGGTTGATTTTTCGCCCTGTCGGGCGATCCCGCCGCCCCGGGGATCACTTCAACGGCCCGTAGGAATCGTCCAGTTCGCCGCTTTCCCTTTTTTCGAAATATTCCGCAATGGCGGCATTCCATTCCTCGATATCCTTTTCGGGAATGAGGTCCCGATTCTTTTCCGTGACCAGCAAGCCGGTTTTTTCGAATGCGTATACCAGCTCCGGCGCCAGCCCGGCGCGCCGCATGTCCTGCAGCGCCTGGAACTCGAAATGCTCCAACGGCGGCTGATCGAAAAAGATGGGATCGTCCGGTCCGGGATCCCGGCCGAACCGTTCGCGGAACCGACCCAGTTGCGCGAGGAGCAATTCCCTCAGTTCGGGCGTAATGGGGACCGCTTTGCGGATGTCGCCGTTCTCGTTCTCGACCCAGTCGAACCTCTTCCGCATGCAGCATTTCTTGTATTTTTTGCCGCTGCCGCAAGGACATTGCGCATTGGGCCCCAGTTTTTTCATGGCGCTACCCCCCGCATATGAAGCTTCAGGGCGTTCGTTGCGGCAAGACCCGCGGGACTTGCCATCCTTCATTATACCTCCCTTCGCGGCGTCCGCAATGGGCGGACTTTTCGGGAAACTGGAGTTTTGTGAATTGGGTATTCAAACCACCGAATGCCCAATTGGCTTTTGCTTTGACAAATCCGGGATGGGGCGATACGGTCGGCGATGCGGAAAATCAAGTTTCACGTCCGCTTTTCCTGAAAAGAGGAGGCGGCATGATCACGAGCCTTGTCAACCGGTTATACAGCCGCGTCGCCCTGTTCGCGCTATGCGTCGTCCTTCTGCTGGCCTGGCTGTTGTACGGAAACTCCGCCCTTCAAGACCTGGGGGAAAGGAATTCCGGCACGAGAAGGTACGTGGAAAAGCAGGTGGAGCGGCTTAAGCGGAGCAACCCCGCGGCCGGCGCCGCCCTGGCGGGCATCGCCCGCGAACGCGACATACATGCCGTGGCCGCGGCGCTCCGGGTGTACGACCGGGAAACGGGCGGCAATCCCGTGCATTCCCTGGCCAGGGATCTGGAGCGGAACCGCGGCGAGGGGCTGCGCTGGTATACCCTGAGCGCGGTCGGCATCGACAATTACGCACAGGCTCCCGCCCACGAACGCGATGGTTTTCTCAACGCCTACGGCGCGGTCTACCAAAACCTGCTGGAGCTGGATCCCTCCGGCGCGATGACCGACGATTATGCGGCGGCGCTCGCCGCCGCGAAGGACGACCGCAACTGGCGGGCGATGGCGGACGATCCCTCCGCGCTTGTTTTCCGGCGTTTGCTCGAGGATGCTCCGGAGGCGTGGGAATACTACGCCAGGGAGCGCGACTGGCTTGACGCCATCCTCGTGTCCCTCCCGGTGCCGGAAGAGGACGCGACGCAATATCCGCAAACCGTTCTCGACGCGATCCGGACCGCGAGGCGCTACGATCCCGCCTTCAAGAAAGCGTATCGGTCCAGGCTCGGGAACGATCCGGAAGCGGATCCCATGCTCGGCGTCGCGTTGCTGGAACTGTTCGGCGAATATGGCGGGTTTCTCCTCGCCGGCGAAAAAGCCGGGCTCCCCGCCGAGGAAATGGCGGACATCCTCTACGCCAACCGTTCCGAGTTCATGTTTTCCGAGGAGGAGTCCAGCCGCGACCGGGAGACGCGGAATTCCATCGCCCGCATGCTGACCATCAGGGCGAACAAGCCGAATGTTTGGCGGAACGCGCCCGAGGAGATGAATATCCTGTGGCTGGAGCGGGTCGCGCCGGAGCAGGCGGAGTACATCGCCGGAGCGTACGGGGGCGGCGACGTTCCGACCTTGCTGCTCGCCTACTACGAAAACGAGGCGCCGGCCGCGGCGCGGGCGATCGTCGCCTACGGCGATCTCGGCCTCTACATGCTGTCGCGCTATCGCGACGACGAGATCTTCAAGCGGCATCTCGCGAGCGAGCGGGTCGGCATCCGCGTCATCCCGTTCATCACCCGTTTCCCCGGGGACGGCTTCGCCAGCCTGGAGCGCGACACCAGGTGGGTCGACAAATACTTCAACCCGGACGGCAGCGAACGGGATCAGGGTTGGATCAAGGATATTCCCCTTATCGGCGGTCCCGCCAATGTCGTCGGCAACTGGCTGAACCGCGTGCCGAATACCTGGGGGGAACTCGGCTGGGCGGCGTTCGACGTCGTGGACTGCGCGCTCATCGTGGCCTCCTTCGGCTCCTCCACCGCGGCGGCGCAGGGAGTCAAGCAGACGGGCAAGCAGGCGCTGAAAACGACGGTCAGGAAAACGGCGGCGAAGTCCGTTCTCGGAGCCGTGGCCAAGACAACCGCCCGGCGCGGCGCCCTCTCCGCGGCGAAAGCCGCCGGAAAAGCGACGCTCTCCCTGTTGGTACGGATCGCGAAGGCCGGATACCAGTCAATCCGCTGGGGGGCGCGGGCGACCATTTCGGCGGGGAGGCAGGTCTGGACCGTGTGGAGAAGCATTCCGCCCCCGGCCCGGAAACTCATAACCGGCCTCCTCGCGACCGCCATGTTCTGTTATTCCTATGACCGGCGGAACACCCCGGAAGCGATCAAAAAGGGGATGGAAGCGCTCGGCAGGCAGGTCGGCAAAACCATCAACGCCGGCGGCGCCGGAGCCGCGGCCGGCATCACGCAGGCGGTCAACGAAACGCTGGGCGGCATGGGCGGCTCTCTTTCCCCGACCGGACGGCGCTGGGTGTGGATTGGCGGCCTAGCCTTCCTCATCGTTGCCGCGGGTGCGATCCGGCCGTCGCGGAGAAACCTCGCGGCTTTTGCGAAGGGAGTCTGACCATGAAAGCCGGCAACCGCCACAACGTCTGCATTCTGGGTTCGGAAGCCTCGGGAAAAACCTGTTTCATCGCCGCCCTGGCCACCCTGGGGCAGGTCCGGGGCGACAGGAATTTCGTCATCGCCGCTCCGGAGGACGCCGGAACGCAAGCCTGGCTCAATATCCTTTCGCGCGCATTGACCGGGGGAACCTGGCCGCCGTCCACCACCGCCACCAACATGTATGAATTCACGCTGGAGTACGCCCGCGCGCCGTTCCGCCTGACGCTCATGGACTACTCGGGCGAAGCGTTCAGGCGGGGATTCGACAATCTCGATCCGGAAAGCCTGACCAACCTTCAGGAACACCTTTTCCGGGCCGACGCCGTCTTCATGCTGCTGGATCCCGTCGCCGACCTCGATGTCGCGGGAACCGCCGCCGCCGGGGAGGAACTGCGCGAACAACGCCTTTCCGCCCTTTTCAACGCCATTGTCAAGTGCGTCCACATGGATGAAAGCGACGGCGGGAACCGGGCGTTGGGAAAAAACGTCGCCCTGCTCGTCACCAAGGCCGACTGCATTCCCGCCGGCGTCAAGAAGGAGGGCGCCGCGGCGCTGATCAAAAAGACCGCCCCCAAATTATACGCGACGGTAAAGGATTGTTCCTCCATGCTCGATTGCTTTTTCGTCTCCGCCGTGGGCGGCGACAACAGCGCCGCCGGCGCCTTGCCCGCTCCGCCGGTTCCGATCGCCCCCGAAGGCTACGAGGACTTGTTCAGATGGCTGAGCCGTTGCAGGAAGTCGGCAATCTGGAAACGAACCAGGCAGCGGTTTTTCCCGTGGGTCGCCGTTGCGTCGCTATTGTTGGCGGCGGCCCTGGCGGGAGTTTTCCTTCTTGAGGGAAGGCGGCTTTCCGTGCTTCGCGACCCTTCGGCATCCGAGAACGGCAAGGTGGCCGCGGCCACCGGCCGCTTCCTGCTCAGGGGCGGCGAGGCGCGGAATGTGATCGACGGCCTGGTCGGAGGCAGGATAAACGCCATGCGCGGGGAGTTGGAACCGGCGCGGTCATTCGCGGAACTTGCCCGTTTGCGATCCGGCCTTGAAGATCTTTCCCGCTACGGCAATAACACCTATGCCGATGAAATCGCCCGTCTGTTCAAGGCGGTCGACGACCGGGCGGAGGAACTGCATCATGACCTGATCGTTTCCGCCACGGATCCGGAGGCCAGGATCGCCGCGATCAACGCCTATCGCAAGGAATATCCGAACGGACGCTTTGTAAATGAATTGGCCGACCTGGAGACGGCGACGCTCGATCAACAGGACGCCCGCTCGCGCCAGGACATAAACCGGATCGTTCCGGGCCAGGCCCGGCAGTCGTGGGCCGACTTCCTGCTCACCAAGGCGGCCGCCGTCGACGGCTACCGGAAGGAGCGCGCGCCGGCGCACCTGCGGGAGAGGATGGAAGCGGCGTCCCGGCTGGCCAGGTTCATCGCCTCCAGGGACAATTACGCCGTGACCGCGCGTTCGGCGAGAACCCTGGCGGGCCCCCGCCCGACCCTCCTCGTCGTCAGCGTCAACGGCAGGGAGGCGTTGAGGACCGAAAGCAGGGATCACACCATTCCCAACTGGGAACACAACGCCCAGGTGAACTGGCGGCCGGGCGACAAGATCGGCATCGAGTGGCGCTATGTCGGCTACTGGTCGGATGGCGCGATCGCCGGCCTGGACAGCGATTCCCTGGACGCGCTGAGGATACTGTCCGGCACGGTCGCGCTCAATCCGAGCGATAAAAAGGAATATCTCGACGACTCGCGGGCGCCGACGGCGTCCTTCGTCATCGGCGACCTCGATGACGCGCTGTGGGCGGATTTCGACGAATTCATCTTTCCCGGAGGCTATTGGTCGAAATGAACTTTCCGTTATGGCAATTCGGCAAGTCCAGGGCGGGGGACGGCGGATGCCGCGGCGGTTACGCGGTCCTCGCCGCCGCCCCCGAATTCACCGGACAGCGCCTGGCCATACTGCGGCGGATCTCGGAAGACGCGGCCTGGCGTCCGAAAGGGAAGGACGCCTGCCCGCCGGCGACCGCCTGTTGGCCGTTGGACGCCGACAACTGGCTGCTGCTCCGTTTTCTCGACGACGGCATGGACGATCACCATCGGCCCAATACCATGCGCATCGAGGCGGTGCTGGCGGAACATAAATCATGGGAAGAGCTGTACCGCCTCTTGCCGCCCGAAGCCTGGCCCGCCCCCGCTCCCGACGGGGCGACGGCCATCGACCTGACGCCGGTGGACCAACCCGGCGAAAAGCCGGCCAAGAAACCGGCGGCGCCGGTTTTGTACGCGGATTCGGGCGAATTGACGAGCACCCTGTTCACGCCGCTCCGGAGCCGGACCCCGGACCCGAAGCCTGGCCCGGGCGCTTCCCCGATCCCGCACCCCGCTCCGCCGGCCCGCAAAATGACCGGGGCGCCGGCCCGACTTGACCACCCGAACAGGAAATCGCCATGGAGATGGATATCGTTATCACTGCTCGCGGCTTTGTCCGTCTCCATCGTCATGACCATGATGAAACAGGCGGAGGTTGAGTATTGGCAAAGACAGGATGAACGTTCGGAAGCGGAGGCCACGCGTTTGAAAAACGAGATCGCCGGCTTGAACAACGCCAATCGGGATCTGGAAACGCAGAAGGAGAATTTGCGGCGTGATCTTGGCAAGTTGCAGCATGAGGTCGCCCGGTTGGAGAGAGCGGCCGAGGACGCGCTGCCGAATGAATTGTCCCAGCGCTACAACCTACTGAAGGAACGGATCGCTTCGCTCTCCGCCAGCCTTTCCGCCGCCCAAAAGGATATGGAGGAATTCAAAAACATCTTGAGGAGCGCGGTCGCAACAGATGGGAGAAGAAACGACCGGGAACCGGGCATCGAGCGGGCGGAAGGGCATTGAAACCGGAGTTTCGCGAAAACGCCTGTAAGTCGACTTTTAAAGGAAATCGGGCCAACCGCCGCCAGATTTCCTTTAAAGATTCAGCCGCTTTCGTTTCAATGGGTTGTTTTTCGTCAACTCGACCCAAACCTGCGACGTTGCAAAAAAACGGTTCTGAAACGAACGCCATGAAACTTTGAAGGAAATCAATCGGCGGTTCGATTGATTTCCTTCAAAAGTCCACTGTAATGCAACCCCGGGAAACATTGGAGAGAATCAAACGGCGGTTTGTTCGATTCTCTCCAAAAGTCGGCAATCACCCACCGGGAGCAATCGTCGCGGCCCGCTTAATCGTAGAGGCAGGACTTGATCTCGGGCCGGTCCATGTTGTCGGCGTTGTAGAAGTAGAACGGAACCGCGATGTCCTGAACCTTCTGGCCCTTGATCGCCTCGATGGCGGTCTTCACCGACAGGTAGCCGATCATGAAGGGATTCTGGGTGATCGCGCCGTAGAGCGTCCGGTCGCGGACCGCCTGGACCTGGAGCGAGCCCGCATCGAAGCCGATGCCGACGATCTTGTCCGGGCCGAGTTTGTTCAGCGTCTCGTTGGTGTTGACGATGGCCTTGGCCGCGAACTCGTTCGAACCGTAGATGCCGAGGAGGTTCGGCCGGTTGAACAGCGTCTGGGCGATGGTGTTGGCGGCGGAATCCGTCGTCTCGGCCGGAATGCCGACGTCGATCACGACCTTGGCCCCGCTCACCTTCTTCTCGTACTTCACGTGGCCTTCGACGGAGGTGTTGGCGGCGCCGCAGAGCTCGACCATGCGCTCGATGAAGCCGACGGTGCGGTCGCCGACCGACTGCGAGGTGGTGTCCTGCGACAGGACGGCGATATGGACCGGCTGGGCCGGATTGGCCAGCTGGTTCTTGAGCCTGGCGTGCATCTCGACGGCCGCGCCCGCGCCGGCCTGCTTGTTGTCGGTCGCGACGAAGGCGAGAACCGCGCCGCCGGTGTCGCCGCCGATGTCGGAGTCGAAGGTGACGACGGGAATCCTGGCGGCGCCGGCCTGGTAGATCAGGTCGAGCGAGGCTTCGCGGTCGAGGGCGGCGAAGCAGATGGCGTCGGGGCGTTTGTTGATGGCGTTGCTGAGCTGTTCGACCTGCTCGCTGATGTGGGACTCGCTCGGCGGGCCGACGAAGTTGACGGTCGCGCCGAATTCCTTCCCCGCCGCGTTGCAGCCCAGGTTGACCTGCTTCCAGAAATCGTGCTGGAAGCCCTTGGACACCACCTCGATGTGGTACTGGCCGGAAAAGGCGGGGAGCGTGGCGACGGCGGCGGCGAACAGGGCCGCGAGCAACAGGCGCTTCTTCATATTTGATCTCCTTGTGCCGGTGAAAAAGAAACAATGCCGCGACAATGACGCATTGACGCGTTCCATCCGTTGTTCTGCGGCGCGGACCCCCCCGCCGCCCGGCGCCCCTTTCCCCGCGCCGGAAGCGTCCCGCCGCTCATGTCTTCTGCCGCCTGCGGTTCAGCACGTCGACGAACACCGCGATGATCAGCACGATGCCGGTGAACAGCAACTGGTAATGCGGCTGCAGGCCGACGAAGGGCAGGCCGGTTTTCAGCACGCTCATGATGAACACGCCGATGATGGTGCCGGAGATGGACCCGAGCCCGCCCGACAGCGAGGTTCCGCCGATGACCGCGCCGGCGATGGCGTCCAGCTCGAAGCCGTTGCCGGTGCTCGGCAACACGGTGGAATAGGTCGCGGCGTAGGAAATGGCCGCCAGCCCGGCGAAGCCGCCGCCGATGACGTAGGCGAGCATTTCCCAGGTCACGGTGTCGATGCCGGAAAGCCGCGTCGCCTCCTTGTTGCTGCCGAGGGCGGTGATGTAGCGGCCGGGACGGGTCTTGCCGAGAATGACGCCCATGACCGCGGCGAGCGCGGCCAGCAGAATGAGGCCGGTCGGGAGCATGCCCCACGGGACGTCCGGCCCCAGAACCTTGAATATGTTCCGGAACCAGCCTTCCGGCGCCCGGCGCTGCGGGAAGGTGACGCTGGCGGTGGCGGTGACGATGGAGCCGAGACCGCGGGTGATCATCATGGTGCCGAGGGTGGCGATGAAGGCGGGCAGCCCCATCACCGCCACCATGAAGCCGTTGAGGAGGCCGAACAGGACGCCAAGGAGAACGCAGATGACCAGGCACAGCGCCACCGGCCAGCCCGCTTTTATGAGCGTCCCGGAGATGAGCGCGCAACAGATCATGACCGTGCCGCACGACAGGTCGATGCCGCCGGTCATGATGATGAAGGTCACGCCGACGGCGAGAAGGCCGATGTAGTACGAGGCGTCGAGAATGCTCATGAACGTGGGATAGGAGGCGAAATTGTCCCCCGCCACGCAAAAGAACAGGAACAGCACGATAAGCGCGAGCAGCGCGACCGTCCGCTGGTTCGAGAAGACGCGTTTCAAACGGCCGGTCCGCCCCCGCGGAAGCGCAACATGATCAGGCATCGGGTCTCCCTCTTCAGTCCCGCATGGTCGCCGCGTGCATGATGTTTTCCTGGTTGGCGTCCTCGATCGCGAATTCCGCCGTCTTGCGCCCCTCGCACATCACCAGCACCCGGTCGCTCATGCGCAGGATTTCCGTCAGTTCCGAGGAAATCATGATCACCGACTTGCCCTGGCGGACGAGCCGGTTCATCAGTTCGTAGATCTCCGCCTTCGCCCCGACGTCGATGCCGCGCGTCGGCTCGTCGAAAATTAGGATCTGGCTGTCGCGCACCAGCCACTTGGCGATGACGATCTTCTGCTGGTTGCCGCCGGAGAGCTTCCGGACCTGCTGGCGTTCCGACGGGGTCTTGATCTTGAGCCGGTCGATGTACTCGCGGACCGAGGTCCGCTCCTTCGCACTGTTGATGAACACTCCCGACTGGAAGACGGGGAGCGTCGGCAGCGTGATGTTCTCCGTCACGTCCATCTCGACCATGACCCCGAAACGCTTGCGATCCTCGGAAAGATAGCTTATGCCCGCCCGCACCGCGTCCCTGGGGCTGCGGATGCGGGTTTTGACGCCGTTGACGTAGATGTCGCCGGCGTCGCGCCGGTCCGCGCCGAAGACGGCGCGCGCCATTTCGGTGCGGCCCGCGCCCATCAGGCCGGCGACGCCCAGGATCTCGCCCCGGCGGAGCTCGAAAGCGACGTCCTTCACCATGCGCCCGGCCCTGAGGCCGTCCACCTTCAGCACCACCGGCGCGTCGGCGGGAACGGAACTGCGCGTCTTCGGCTCTTCGTACACGACGCGGCCGACCATCATTTTCACGATTTCGTCCTTGGTGCTGTCGGCGGTGACCAGCGTGCCGACGCGCTCCCCGTCGCGCATGACCGTCACCCGGTCGGTGATGCGGCTGATCTCGTCCATGCGATGCGAGATATAGGCGATCCCGATGCCCTTGGCACGGAGGTCGGCGATGATCTTGAACAGCTCGTTCACTTCCGTTTCGGTCAGGGCGGCGGTGGGCTCGTCGAAGACGATGATTTTCGCGTCGGTGGAAATGGCTTTGGCGATTTCGCACATCTGCTGGCGGCCCACCGTCAGATTGCCCATCGTCGCGGCGGGATCGATGTCTATGTTCAGCAGCTTGAACAGCTCCCGCGCATCCTTTATCAATTGCTGGTCGTCTATGAATTTGCCGCGCATCTTCTCCCGGCCGATGAATATGTTCTGCGCCACCGTGAGATGGGGCATCATGTTCAATTCCTGGTGGACGATGACGATGCCCGCCGCCTGCGCTTCGCGGGGATTTTCGAACACGACGGGCACGCCGTCCAAAAGCACCTCGCCGGCGTCGCGGGTGTAAATTCCGGTGACAATCTTCATCAGGGTCGACTTCCCCGCGCCGTTTTCCCCCATCAGGGCATGCACTTCGCCCCGGTACAGGTCGAATCCGACCTCTTTCAGGGCGGGAATGCCGGCAAAAGCCTTGCTGACGCC
>JAISXA010000175.1 GCA_031270685.1 Planctomycetota bacterium | reverse complement strand
TATTGCAAGGTCGGCGGCATCGCCCGACCTGACGAAAAATCAACCCATTGGCTCGTAAGCAGTAACATCTTTGGAGGAAATCGGGCGGTGGTTGGCCCGATTTTCTCCAAAAGTCCACTCTTTACATCCTCCAATTCAATAAGTTGTAGATTTTTTTAACTTTTTTAGTCATGTACAGTGCCGTAAACAGTAACATCTTTGGAGGTTCATGGGCATGGGAATCGATGTAAATAGACTGCCCACTCTCACGTTGGAAAATCTAGCGTTGTAGCGCTAAGCATTCTGGTTGCAGGACTCGACGACGGCGCAGGCTTTGCACTGCGCAGAATGTTTGCGGTCGCTTTCAGCGAGGGCGTGGGCGAAGGAGTTCGCGGTTTGGCACAGGAAATCGAAGTGCGCTCCAATGATATCCTCCGCGCCATCGTGCGTCGGGAACATGTGGTGCTTCTCGACCAGATCCCGGAGGATATGGGGATGGTCGATCTGGGGACATGGCAGGCGGCGGTCAGCATGGTACGGCGCTTTTTGCCGCATCTCACGGAAGGCGGCCGACCGTACGCACTCGCCAAGGGTTTTTTCATGGATCGAATCCTTGGCGAAGTGCACGAAAACGCAGGGTTCGACGTATCCCCGGGCGGTAATATGCAAGTACTTCCTTCCCCAGGCGATACAACCGTCAACCGAATCCCCGTCGTTCCAGAAATCGAAGACGAGAAGCGGCTTGTTTTTGCGCGCCGCGAGAATCTTTTCACGACGCTCGACGCGTTGCCTGCCGGTCGGGACCAGCGCCAGGTCAGGTTCACGACCGATGGGGATGTATTGGAACACCCATCCGAAAGCGGCGCCATGCTCGATCATCGTGTCCATGAATTGCTCGGAGCAGGCGGTGTCGTGATTCCGCTTGGTGTGCGTAAGGCTGTAGCCGAAAAGCACCCCGTGTTTCTGCAGATCGTCCATCGCCCGGAGAACGCGCTGGTAAACGCCTTCGCCGCGCCTGGCGTCGGTGAACGTCTCGTCGCCCTCGACGGATATCGCGGGATAGATGTTGCCAAGCTTGCCGAAACGCTCGGCCATCGTCTCGTCGATCCGTTGGCCGTGGGTGTAGACCATGAAAAACACATCGTCGAATTCGGCGGCGATCTCCTCAAGGTGCGGCCAGACCGTCGGTTCGCCGCCGGTGACGGCGATGAAATAAACACCCATGTCGTCCCGGGCCTCGCGGATGATCTCCGCGACCTTCTCTTTCGACAGCGACTGGTCCTTCGGGTATTTCCAGGCGTAGCAGCCCGGACAGCGAAGGTCGCAGGCCATGGACGGCGACAGGAGCAGAAAAAACGGGGGCGTTTCGCCGTGCTTGGCCTTGTAGGCGGTCCGCACCTCGTCGCCGACGCAAATGGCGTTGAAGAACAGATTGAATGCGAGCTTTTGCTGCGTCGCCCTGGAAAGGCGGGGAAACGCCCGCTTGGCCATTTCGAAGAATCCCCGGGCGGAGTCGATCCTGCGCCCGAGGTCCTCGGGCGTTCCCCGATGCTGCCGCGTCATTATTTCGATGCCGGTTTTGCTCATCCGGTCCATCATCGCCACGAGCGTGTCCGGCGAGTGCCTGGAGAGGGCGGGCAGAAACGCGGCCATCCCCTTGCCAAGCAAATAGTTTTTCATTTTTGCCAGCGAAGTCATGACTCAACCCCTTTTTCGGCGCCGCATCATTGCGAAGCGCCGCGCCCATAGATTAGATGGGCGTGGCCAGCCAAAGTCAAGAGTCTAAAGTTCGGTGAAAAAGGCGCAGCGTTCGCGGGTTTAGCTGAAACGCCGCCGCCTGCGCGCGCATGGCCGGCCGCAGGAGGCAGTGCGCAATCCCGAAATGCCTAAAGAACGTAACCGGAAAGATCCTGGTCGCCGGCTATGTCGTGGAGGCGTTCCCTGACCATTTCCCCGCTGACGGTGACGGTCTGGCCCGCGAGGTCGGCGGCCCGGAAGGAAATATCCTCGAGCAGTTTCTCCATGATGGTGTGGAGGCGCCGCGCGCCGATGTCCTGGGTGGAGCGGTTCACTTCGGCGGCATAGCGGGCGATCGCCGCCAACGCATCCTCGGTGAAAACGAGCCGCACGCCTTCCGTCTCCAGGAGCAATTGATACTGCTTGCACAGCGCGTTTTTGGGGTGGGTGAGGATGCGCTTGAAATCCCCCTCCGCCAGCGGCGACAATTCAACGCGGATGGGAAAGCGCCCCTGAAGCTCGGGGATGAGGTCGGACGGCTTTTTTCCGTGGAAGGCGCCGGCTGCGATGAAAAGAATGTGATCGGTTTTCACCGGACCGTACTTGGTGACCACCGCGGCGCCCTCGACGATAGGCAGCAGATCGCGCTGCACGCCTTCGCGGGAAACATCCGGTCCTTCGCTGCGGTTGGAGCCGATGACCTTGTCGATCTCATCGATGAAAATGATGCCGCTCTGTTCGGCGCGCTCGATGCCCTCCCGCTGGATGGAATCCTCGTCGACCAGCTTTTCCGACTCTTCCTGCTGGAAAATGGAAATCGCCTCGTCGATCGACACCCGGCGCGTCTTTTTGCGGCCGGGCAGCACCTTACCCAGCATTTCCTGCATTTCCATCGCCACTTCGTCCGAGCCGGCGGCGCCGAAGATGCCGGCTATCGGCGTGGGAGCGGCGGCGCTGATTTCAATCATCCGGTCGCGGAAATCGCCGTTTCGCAGGTTGACCCGCATTTTTTCGCGGTTTCTGGCGTAGCGGTCCTGGGCCGCCCTTTCCTCCCCGTCGCCCCCCCTGCTTTCGGGGAGGGGCAGGAGATGGTCGAGAACCCGCTCCTCGGCGGCTTCCCGCGCCGCCCCGGCGACGCGTTCGAGCGATTCGGCCTGAACCTGCGCGATTCCCGCCTTGGCGATGTCGCGCACCATGCTTTCGACGTCGCGGCCGTGGTAGCCGACCTCGGTGTACTTGCTGGCCTCGACCTTGAGGAACGGAGCGCCGGTCATGTCGGCCAGCCGGCGGGCGATCTCGGTTTTACCCACGCCCGTAGGGCCGATCATGATGATGTTCTTGGGGGTGACCTCGTCCCGCATGTCGGCGGCGATCCGCTGCCTGCGCCAGCGATTGCGGACGGCGAGGGCGACGGATTTCTTCGCCTCCTCCTGCCCGATGATGTACTGGTCGAGCAGCTCGACGATGCGGGCGGGGGGAAGATCGTCCATAAGCGTCTTCGGTGCGTTGGCCTTCATTGGCGTTTCTTTTTCTTGTTGGCGGACGATTTCACCTCGACCGCGCCGACGCCTGATTTTGTTTCCTGCGCGCCCGGGACGGCCGCTCCGGGCGCGTCGCCCAGGCCGAGCCGCGGGAACAGGAACTTGCGCATCCACCAGTTTTCGATAACGCCGAACAGCGCCGAGACAGCGAAGTACAGCACCAATCCGGCCGGCATGGCGTAGAAGATGAACACGAACATCAGCGGCATGATTTTCATCATTCGCTGCTGCTGAGCCTGCTGCGGATCGCCGGATTTGGGCTGCAGGCTCATCTGGAAGTATTGCAGGCCGAGATAGAGGATCGGGAGCAGGCTGATGTGCGGCGACTGCAGGATCGGGATGTTCCAGCCGAGGTCGTGGACGCTGTCGGGCTTGGAGAGGTCGACGATCCAGCCGGGAATGAAGGGGGCATGGCGGATCGAGAAGCCCTGCGAAAATGCGCCGTACAGCGCGAAAAAGATGGGCAGCTGGATGAACATCGGCAGGCAGCCGCCGGTCATGCTCACCTTGTTGTCCCGATAGAGCTTGCTCACCTCCTGCTGCATCTTGACCTTGTCGTTGGCGTATTTCTTCTGGAGCTCCTTCATCTGCGGCGCCAGCTTCTGCATCCGGTTCATCGACACGAAGGACTTGCGGTTCAGCGGATGCATGATCCCGCGCACGATCAGGGTGACCAGGATGATGGCGAGCCCGTAGTTGCCGAGATAGCGGTCGAGGAAGTTCAGGAGGCGGACCAGCCAGCGGCTGATGAAGTCGAAATAACTGATGGTGTAGGAAATGACGCCGCTGAAGCGGTCGTCCACCTCTTCGAGCAACGGCGTGGAGGCGGGACCGGCGTAGAAGGTGTAGCCCGCGTTGTAGACGCCGCCGGGAGGGATCATGCCGGGCGCGATCTCCAGGGAGGTGTCCTCGAACACCGGTTCGTCGCCGCGCCCGACGTTGACGTGGGGTTGGCGCTTGAGGCTCTCGGCAATGTCCCGCTGCGTCGGGCTCATTCCGGGGTCAGCCGGGAACAGCCGGCGCACGGCGCCGAAGGAATTCCCGACCATGTCCGGCGAAGCCGCGAGGAGGGACACGAAAAACCGGTTCTTCGCGCCCACCCAGGCCAGCTTGCCCCGGGAGTCGGCCGAGGACATTCCCTTTTCGCCCGCGACGTCGCCAAAGGTCTTCCGTTCGATCTCGACGTTCGTGGAGGCTGCCGACGGCTGGCTGGCGGTGAGGAAGTTCATCGCGCTGAACTGGGCGGAATCGTCGTCCGGCAGCATGCCGGCGGGGCCGGCGAGACGGTAGGAAAGCGATCGGTTCTCCCGGGAGAGGTTGCGCCAGGCCAGTTCCATGCCGATGGTGAAGGAGGGATCGCCGGCTTTGGGGAAAACGAAGGTTTTGACCAGCTCCCAGTCGCCGACGATGGCGCGGAACGCCAGGTTTTCGCCGCGCCGGATCGATTCGTCCGGCGCCGGGTCGATTTGCGCGTCCCCGGGGACCTCGATCAATTGGAAACGCGTGTCTCCAAGCCCCTGGGCGACGATCTCCTGCCGCGACGGCCCCGAGTTGATCGCGTCGATGCGCAGGCTTTCCCGTCCGGCGGCGACGCGGTCGAGAAGGATCACCTCGTCGCCGGGGTTTTGGTTCTCCTTTCCGGCGAGTCGGTAATAACCGAGCAGGCGGTATCTCGACAACGACGCGCCGATCGACGAGAAGGCGGCCTCGAACCCGTCGCCGCCGACCTCCGCCGAGCCGCGGCGCACCACGACCGTGTAGTCGCCGGTCGGCGCGAAGTCCTCCGTCGTTACGGGAGCAGAGGGCGTTGCGGACAGCGCGGGCGCGACGGAAACAGCCGGGCGGGTGTCGGCGATCACATCCCGGCGCACTTCGCGCTGCGGGGCGGGAGGGATGAAGAATTCCATGATGGCCAGAAAAGTAAGCCCCACGGCCATCATGAGAATGAATCGCTGTTTTGCCTCGTTTTTTTGGGCGTTGTCGCTCACGTCGTCAAACCTGTCCTTGCGAAAAGTGTACTTTTGGAGAAAATCAAACAAACCGCCGTTTGATTCTCTCCAAAGTTTCCCGGGGTTCCATTTTCCGTCGAGAATTATTACCTGGTCGGCGCTATCACCCGGCCTGATGAAAAATCAACCCGTTTATCCGTAAACAGTAACATCTTTGGAGGAAATCGGGCGGCGGTTGGCCCGATTTTCTCCAAAAGTCCACGAAAATACACTACGGGACGCGCTCCGGATCAGGCGCCGTCCCGCTTTCCCATTTTCTTGACCGCCTCTTCGTAACCCGGAGGCGGGTCGTACCCGCCATTCGCGAAGGGATGGCAGCGGAAAATCCGCAGCACGCCCAGCGCGATTCCGGCAACCAGGCCCTTGTTTTTTATCGCATAAACCATGTAATGACTGCAACTGGGCGCATACACGCAGACGTCCGGCCACAACCGGCTGAGCGTTCGTTGATACGCCTTGATCGTTGTTATCGCCAGCCACGAGGCCGGTCGGCTGAAAAAGTTCACGTTCGGCGCGGAGGGCGTGGCCGGCCACCGGACGATACCGCGATCGCCTTCTCCACCGCCTGGCCGAGATCCCGCGTCAACTCCGCCCAACTCGTCTCCAAAAGTCCGCGTCGCGCCAGGATCGCGAGGTCCCAGCCTGCGGGAAACGTTTTTTTGGCGGCGCGGTATGCCGCGCGGAGACGCCGGCGCTGACGGTTGCGCTTCACCGCGTTTCCGGTGGCGCGGCCGGCGATCGCCGCCACCCGGTTCCGGTCGAGGCCGTTCGCGAGTGCCCTGACCGCCACCACTCCGGCCGCCGCCCGGAAGCCGGACTCGAACAAGGCGCCCACCGCGCCCTGTCCATGCAACCGCTCCGCCCGGGGAAGATTTTCCATGGACTTCGACCTTCCTGCGACAAGTCGTCAGATTTTCCCGTAGCGTATGCGTATGTCAAGCACAAATCGGGCATATTCCAACCGGCTGGCTGCATAAAACAAATTTCACGCGTTAGCCCCGGGGGAAAGGGGCGGGATAATTTATAGGAGTTTATTCCCTTCGGAAGTACAGGCATCGGCATCGCGCCAAATGGCGCCGGCGGTCCGAAAAGACCAACCGTGCGGAGCGTTAGGGCCTTGCGTCCCTGGCGCGAATCTCGTTGCGCCTGATCTTGCCGCTTGTCGTCTTGGGAAGTTCGTCGGCGAATTCGACGACCCGGGGATACTTGTACGGCGCGGTGACGCGCTTGACGTGATCCTGGATATCCTTCTTCAGTTCTTCTGATGCGACGAAACCTCGGGCCAGCACCACCGTCGCCTTCACCACCTGGCCCCGCACCGGGTCCGGAACGGCGGTGACGGCGCATTCAAGCACCGACGCATGGGTCAGGAGGGCGCTTTCAACCTCGAAGGGGCCGATGCGATAACCGGAGCATTTGATGAGATCGTCGTTCCTGCCGACGAACCAGTAGTAGCCGTCCCCGTCGCGCCAGGCGGTGTCGCCGGTGGAATACACGCCGTCCCGCCAGATCTCCTCCATCGCCGCCTGGTCGCGGTAATACTCGCGGAACAGGCCGGTGGGATGGGCCTTATCGGTGTTCCTGACCACGATGGTGCCAACGATGCCGTCCTCGCAGGAGACGCCTTCCTCGTCGACAATATCAATGTCGTACAGGGGGGAGGGCTTGCCCATGGAGCCGGGCTTGACCGGGAACCACTCGTAGTTCGCCAGCAGCACGCTCGATTCCGACTGGCCGAATCCTTCGCAAATGGGAAGGCCGGTGGCCTTGAGGAAGCGGTCGTAGACTTCCGGGTTAAGCGGTTCACCGGCGGTCTCCGAGTGCTCGATGGTGGACAGGTCGTATTTTCCGAGATCCTCCTGTATAAGGAACCTGTACACCGTGGGCGGCGCGCAGAAGGTGGTGAGTTTGATCCGCTCCATGGTCTTGAGCAGGGTGAGCGGATTGAACTTCTTGTCGTCGTAGGCGACCAGTTCCGCGCCGCAGATCCACTGCCCGTAAATCTTGCCCCAGCCGAATTTCGCCCAGCCCGAATCCGCGATGGTGAGGTGGCGTCCGCCGTCGCGGACGCGTTGCCAATATTTCGCCGTCGTGATATGGCCAAGGGGATAGTCGAAGTCGTGGAGGATCATTTTGGGCATGCCGGTGGTGCCGGAGGAAAAGTAGATGAGCATGGCGTCGCGGTTGGCGGCGCCGTCCGGGCCGACCGGGCGGCGCCAGGCGTCGGAGGCTCCTTCGAGATCGCCTCGCATGGACCGCCAGCCTTCGGGGATGTTGTCGCCGAGTGCGGCGACCCATTGCAAGGTGCGGCACTTGCCGCGGGCCGCGTTCACCTGTTCGACGACCGGCGGTTCGTCGACGGCGCAGATGGCGCTGATGTCCGCCGCGTTGCAGCGGTAGACGATATCCTTGGCGGTAAGCTGGAAGGTGGCGGGGATGACCACCGCCCCCAGCTTGTGCAGGCCGATCATGGAGAACCACGCTTCGGGCCGTTGCTTGAGCATGAGCATGACCATGTCGCCCTTGCCGATGCCCCGGGACTTGAACATGTTGGCGGCCTTGTCGCTCCAGCGCTTGACGTCGGCGAAGGTGAAGCGTTTCTCGTTGCCTTCGTCGTCGCACCAGAGGAGCGCCGGCTTGTCGGGGGAGATCCGCGCCCACTCGTCGATAACGTCATAGCCGAAATTGAAACCGCCGGGAATTTTCAATCGGTAGTTTTTCTTGAAGTCTTCGTAGCTGGAAAAAGCGGTTCGCTCCAGAAAACGTTCAATCATCCTTCCCTCGATTCTGTCGGGGTCCGCCCCCAAATCAAAGTTTGCGCCCGGGGTTGCCCGGGCGCAGCCTGCGCGGGCAATGTATGAAAAACAGTTGCAAGGTTTATTTTGGGACAACACCTTATTCATTGATCACGGTGAGAAATTTGGCGGTGGGCGTCAAAGCCCGCTGTCCGTGGGGCGCGGCGGGGTTGAAGTAGATGCAGTCGCCGACATCGAGAGTGAATTCCTTCGCGCCGAGGACGACCTTGATTATCCCCTCCAGGACGAAATTGAATTCCTGCCCGGAATGCGAAACGAGTTCGGCTTCCTCGGTCCGGTTGAGGGTGACGATCATCGGATCCATCTGGCGGTTCTTGAAATTGAACGCGAGCGCGGAAAAGGAATAGCCCGGATAGCGTTCCACCTTGATGCCATGGCCGTCGCGCACGACGGCGTACTCGTCCATGCGCGGGCCGTCGCCGGTCATAAGGACGGTGGGGTCGACGCCGAAGTGCGCGGCCACTCCGTAGAGGACGCCGATGGGTATGTCGGCCCGCGCGCTTTCATAGTTGAGATACTCCTCGACGCCGACGCCGACATTGGCGGCCGCGTCCCCGGGGGAGATAGCGAGGATTTCGCGCAATTCGCGCATCCGCGCGCCGATCTGTGCGATCTGCTCGTTCATGTGTCGCCTCCTCGACCCAATTCCGCCTTCATCATGACTTCGCGGCGAAGCGGGCGGTTTTCATTCGATTCCGATCCGGCGATAATATTCGGACTTCCGCGCCGGCGGAAGTCCGTGTACCGGCATCATAGCAGCTTTGCCCCCGCGTGTCCACTAAAGAAGGATCATGAACGCCTAGGCGATCGGGTTCGACGGTTCGGAATCGGCACGCGTTGAATGGTTTTGCCTTGCATTATTGCCGACGAAAATTATGATAAATTCGCTGTCGAGCCAAGGTTGTGCACATGCGCGCATGACCGGATGTTGTTTGATGAATGCAATGAACGGATCAAAGATTGGACATCGCGTTTTTGGACCAGCTGAAATACGACGAAAACGGCCTTATCCCCTGCGTCGCCCAGGACGCGGAGACGGGGGAGGTGCTCATGGCCGCATACATGAATAGGGACAGCCTGAAGGAATCCCTGGAAAAGGGCTTGGCGTCGTACTGGAGCCGAAGCAGGAAAACGCTCTGGGTAAAGGGCGAAACCAGCGGCAACACGCAGGAGATCAAGGAAATGCGTTTCGACTGCGATCTTGACTGCATTCTCGTCAAGATCAAGCAGAACGGCGGCGCCGCATGCCATACGGGGAAACGGTCATGCTTTTTCCACAAGGTCGAGGACGGGGAATTGGTGGAGGACGGGGTGCAGGTTTTTGATCCCGAAATGGTCTATGGGTCCAAGGGTTAGGCATGAAGCTGACGCATTTCAATTATCGTGACGGCGGTCTGCGCATCGAGAATGCGGCCGCGGCCGATCTGGCCAGGCGTTTTGGGACCCCGTTGTACGTCTACTCCCGGCAATCGTTGCGGGACGCGTTTTCCAGGGTGAAAGGCGCGTTCTCCGAAGCATCGACGACGGTTTGCTATTCCGTGAAATCGTGCGGCAATCTGTCGATCCTCAAATTGCTGCGCGAGGCGGGGGCCGGCTTCGACATCGTCTCCGGCGGCGAGTTGTACCGCGTGATCAAGGCCGGGGGCGACCCGCGCAAGATCGTCTTCGCCGGCGTGGCCAAATCGGACGACGAGATCGCCAAGGCGCTCGAGCACGATATTCTCATGCTCAACGTGGAGTCCGAGGCGGAACTCGACAATATTCAGGCCGTGGCCGCGTCCATGGGCAGGGTGGCACCGGTTGCTTTGCGGCTAAATCCCGACGTCGACGGCAAAACCCATGCCAAGACCACGACGGGGAAGAAGGAAAACAAGTTCGGCATCGATCTCGCGAACGCTTCCCGTTTGGTTCGGAATATCGCCGAACAGCCCAATATCAGGCTTCTGGGTGTCGACGCCCATATCGGCAGCCCCATCAACGACGTCGTGCCGTATCGGCAGGCGATGGAGAGGATAGCCGCCTTCATCCGCGACCACCGGTCGCCGCGCGCGGTTCTGGAATACCTGAACATCGGCGGCGGATACGGTTCCCTTTATCGCAACGAGCGCGTTCCAGACTTCGCGGATTACGCCGCCGTCATCGTTCCCCACGTCAAGGCGACCGGTTGCAAGCTGATTGTCGAGCCGGGGCGTTCGATAGCGGCGAACAGCGCCGCGCTCCTGACCCGCGTCCTCTATGTCAAGGACAACGGCTTCAAGCATTTCACCATCGTCGACGCGGGAATGAACGATTTGATCCGCCCGGCCATGTACGATTCCTACCACTTCTGCTGGCCGGCGGAATACGACGGAATCCCACCGTCACCGTTGTTCGATTCGCCAGGCGCAACCGGATACTTCCAACGCGAGGAGGAGGAGGCCGGCATCGTAGGCAACCAGGCGCTGCGGAATATCGACGCCGAAGGTCTGATCCTCACCGATGTCGTCGGTCCGATCTGCGAATCCTCCGATTATTTCGCGAAGGGCCGCCGCATTCCCGTGCCGGAAAGGGGGAATTTGATGGCGGTCTTCTCGGCGGGCGCCTACGGCTTCTCCATGTCCAGCAACTACAATGCGCGGCCTAGGCCGGCGGAGGTCCTGGTGGAGGGAGACGATGCCCGCGTCATTCGCGAGCGGGAGCGGTACGAGGATCTGGTGGCCGGCGAATCCGGGTCGTAGCCGTTGCCGTCGGCGATAATCCGTCGATTCTACGTTAATTTATTGCCCTGACTTCACGAGGACTTTCAAAGGAAATCAATCGGTGGACTTTTGGAGAAAATCAAACAAACCGCCGTTTGATTCTCTCCTAAGTTTCTTGGGTTTGCATTTTGCGTCGGGAATTATTGCAAGGTCGGCGGTATCGCCCGACAGGGCGAAAAATCAACCCATTGGTCCGCAAGCAGTAACCTCTTTGGAGGAAATCGGGCGGCGGTTGGCCCGATTTCCTCCAAAAGTCCACATAAAGCGCCCTTGGTTGTTTTGGTTGTCGTTGCCGGGGGATACAGGCGGGGAGCTAAGGCGTGAATGTTTTAGTGACGGGCGGCGCCGGGTATATCGGATCTCACGCGGTGAAGGCCCTTGCCGAGGCGGGTCACATTCCAGTCGTCCTCGACACGCTCGAACACGGCCACGCCAAAGCGGTCGGCGACGCCGAGTTGATCCTCGGCAACGTATTGGATCACGAACTGGTCGCCCGGGTATGCCGGCAGTTCGCAATCGAGGCGGTTATGCATTTCGCCGCCTATATCGAAGTCGGCGAAAGCATGGCCGTCCCGATGAAATATTATGCGAACAATACCATGTCCGCGCTTTCGCTGCTGAAAACCATGCAGGAATCGGGCATCGAGAGGTTCGTGTTCAGTTCCACCGCCGCGGTGTACGGACAACCCGACGCGATTCCCGTTCCGGAAGACGCTCCGACCCGGCCGGTCAACGTTTACGGCCACAGCAAGCTGCTGGTGGAGCAGACCTGTTCCTGGCTGGCCAGACACACGCCGTTCCGCTATGCGGCGCTGCGCTATTTCAACGCCAGCGGCGCCCACGCCGACGGCGTGATCGGGGAGGACCACCGGCCGGAAAGCCACCTCATCCCGCTGGTGTTGCGGACGGCGCTTGGAAAACGGGAGGCGGTCCATATTTTCGGGGACGACTACGACACCTCCGATGGAACATGCGTCAGGGATTACATCCACGTGTGGGATCTGGCGAAAGCGCACATCAGGGCTATGGAGTATCTGGCCGACGGCGGCGAATCCGGGGCGTTCAACCTCGGAACCGGCAACGGTTATTCGGTCATGGAAATCGTGGAATGCGCGCGCCGGGTGAGCGGCGCGCCCATACCCGTCAAGGTCATGCCGCGCCGCGCCGGGGATCCGGCGTCCCTCGTCGCGGATCCTGGCCGCGCCGAGCGCGTATTCGGATGGCGGGCGGAATGTTCGGATCTCGGCTCAATCGTTGGGTCGGCATGGAAATGGCAATCGGCCCATCCCGACGGCTATTCCCTGGATTAGAGCTGGATTAGAGAAGTGGACTTTTGGAGAAAATCGGGCCAACCACCGCCTGATTCCCTCCAAAGATGTTACTGCTTACGGACCAATGGATTGATTTTTCGTCAGGTCGGGCGATACCGCCGACCTTGCAATAATTCCCGACGCAAAATGTAAACCCAAGAAACTTTGGAGAGAATCAAACGGCGGTTTGTTTGATTTTCTCCAAATGTCCACACGGAAAGACCGGGGGGCTTGCCCGAACCCGCTACGCCAAAAGCAGTTCGCCCCCGGCGGTTTTGAGCGCTTTCGAGAACTCCCTGGGCGGCGCGGAGTCGGTGACGATGGCGTCGAACTCGGAAAGGTCGGCGAAGTACGAACTCCGCACCAGGCCGAATTTGGAGCTGTCGGCGAGGAGGATGCGCTTCTGGCTGGACTCGATGATCGCGCGCTTGACCGGCGCCTCGTAATGGTTGTCGCTGGTCACGCCCAATTCGGCGTTGACGCCGCTGGCGGTGACGAAGGCCTTTGCGGCGCGGGTGCGCTTGATGAGGGAAATTCCTTCCGGGCTTTCGAACATCAGGGAATTCTTGTGGAAATAGCCGCCGGCGAAGATCAGGCGGCAATTGTCGCGCTTGTACACTTCGGCGAGCACGTTCATGCAGTAGCAGAGGATGTTGACGCGGATGTCGTCCGGGAGATGTCGCACCATGAATTCGGTGGTGGAGCCGCTGTCGACGATGATGGTGTCGTTGTCGTCTATGAGCGCCGCCGCCTTCATGCCGATGCGGTCCTTCTCCTCGGTCATGGCCGCGCCGGCGCGGGCGAGCGAATACGCTCCGTCGGGGTCAAACGCCAGGTCGCGGTTGTGGACGGCGACGCCGTTGATGACCTCGAGCAGCCGGCGCTCCTCAAGCTCCCCGGTGTCGCGCTTGATGGTCATGTACGAGACGCCGAGCCGCTCCGCGAGTTCGACCACGGAAACGGCGCCATCGCGCCTCACCATCTCCAACAGCTTCCTTTGGCGGCGTTCGCCCTTCTTCATGCGCTCCTCCGGATGGAACCCGGGATCCAGAAATCATGGCGGCGACATTTTTGTTAAAATCTGAAGTTTTGCAAAGTGGCGATTAAACCGCCAATCGCCGCTTTGCAAAAATCGAAAACGCTTGTGCCGCAAGGGTTGTGATTTTTACAAATTGGGCATTCGGCGGTTTGAATGCCCAATTTGTAAAAGTTCAGTTAAAATCTTAACAATAATGGCGCTATTGGTAAATGCAAGCTTGATTTCCTTAAAAAGGCACCTCCAAGAAGAAACCCGGCCTTTCGGCCGGGTTTTCCGTTCCGCGCGGTAGGGACCGCGCCGCCGCGCAGCAAACGGCGGAACGGTCAAAACTTGATGCCGAGGTTGGCCCGGCCCTCGTGGTTCCGCGAACCGTCGGCGCCGAAGGTGTAGTCGTAGGCGGCGCGCAGCGACACGCATTCGGTCAGGTTCAGGGTCATGCCGGCGCCGAGTACGCCCTCGTTCGCCTTGAGCGGCGTCCCGAGAATGTTGAAGCGGTCGTTCAGCGGATCGCTCCGGAACTTCATGCTCGCGACCGGTTCGACGTCGCCGTAGGTGTGCCGCCAGCCGGCGCCGGCGTCGATCGCCAGGGCGGTCCCGACGCGCGCCGTCATGCGCACGCCGAGAACGGTCGAGAAGTAGTCGTTCAGCTCGCTCTTGCCTTCAAGGGCGTAGAGGGGGTTCGCGCCGGTTTCCCTGATCTCGTCGTTCCAGTAGCCGTTCCACATCACGGTTCCGAAAGGCTGGAAGGTGAAGCCGGAAACGTCGCCGAAGGTGTAGCCGGCGTCGAGGTAGACGTCCATCGACTTGCCGCTGTAGCCGGCCTGGTAGCGGTTTATCTCCGCTCCGACGATCGAATCGCGCCTGGCCTCGAAATCGTGGTAACCGCCGTTCACGCCGCCCAGGACGTGGAGGACGCCGGCGCCGACGCAGGCGCGGCGGCCGGCGTACAGCGCGCCGGAGTAGCTGGCGATGTCCGACCTGGCGTAGCGGTCGTCCACCTTCAGCTCGCCGTCGCCGTAGCGGAACGCGGCGCCGAACAGCCAGTCGCCGGACAGCTTGTCCACGCCGAGCGCCAGGCCGTAGCCCCTGGTGATGCCTTCGGCGGCGTTGCGGTCGCTGTCGGAGCGGTAGTAGTAGCCATCGATCTCGGCCCAAACGCCCGCCGCGCCGGATTTGGCGGCCGAGTAACTGCTCAGGGACGAGTCGGACGCAATGGCGCCGGAAGCCGGGGCGTCCGCGAAGAACACGGCCTGCGCCCGGTCGACGATCATGTCCGCGCCGCGCCGGTCGTAGCCGATGACGCTGGCCGCGGTGCTGGCGTAGACGTCGCCGGAATTGGCGTCAAGCGCGAGAAGGATCCTGCCCAGGTCGGTTTCGTCGTAAAGGTACTTGTACAGCGGATGGGTGGCGCGGGTCTGCAGGTAGTCGCCGACCGAACGCTGGTTCCTGGTGACGCCGACGGAGGCGATGCGCCGCAGTTCGTCGACGACAAGCACCAGGTTTTGGTCGTTTTCGTTGGTCAAATGCCACGACCGCAGCACCGTGGAGAAGTCCTGATCGTCGAAGATCAGATTTCCCGCATCGGTATGAACCAGCGTATAACTGCCGGCGACGTACATGTCGCCGTCGATGTTGACCGTGACGGCGCCGACATCGGCTGCGCGGGCATTGATCCTGGACGCGTCGTTTCCCAGGCCGTCGATCGCCGCATTGAGGAACGCCCCGTCGGCCATGGTGAGCGTCCCGACGTTCACCAGCGTTGTGGGGGTGGCCAGGTCGACGGTCGCGCCGGACGCGACCGTCATGACGTTGGTCGTCGCCGACGCCGGAAGCGTGGTCTGGGTCAGGTTGTTGAAATACACCGTGCCGGCCCCGAAGTTGTAGTCACCGTCGAAATTGCGGTAATCGCCGAACAACTTCAATCCGCCCGCGCCGGTCTTGATGATGTCGCCCGCGCCGGAGATGCCGTCGTAGTCGATGGATCCCGAATCCGCGACATCGTTGAAGATGACGTTCGCGTCGGCGGCG